>JBLIKS010000268.1:0-4358 GCA_047635555.1 Candidatus Azotimanducaceae bacterium | reverse complement strand
ATCCGAACACCAAACGGCACCTGGAGTGCCGAGCCCCGCCCCATCGACATCACCAACACACTGGAGACCTCATGAACACCTGGACCGGATTCACCACCATGGCCCGTATCGAAGTCGTCATCGACGGCGAACACGTTCCCACGGTTCGCGACCTACTGCTTGCAGCCGGCGCCAAGGGCTACACCGCAATCGAGGGCGTCTCGGGGTTTGGGCACTCGGGCGTCCACGAAGGTCGCCTGCTGTTCAACGATCGCAACAGCCTCTCGCTGCTCATCAGCGTCGTACCCATCGACCGCGCCGAAGCCATCGTTGCCGGCATCCGCCAACTTCTTGACGACCACCACGGCGTTGTCCTCATCAGCGAAACCCAAGTCAGCCGCGCCGACTACTTCTGACTCCACACCGAAACGGCAACACAAACACGGCAACACACAAACCACGACCACGACGACTGACGACAGGAAACCTGACCATGACAATGCAACTCCTTGCAGACAAGAAGATCCTCATCACTGGGGTCGTCAACACCGACTCGATTGCCTATGCAACCGCAGTGGCCGCGTCGGAGGCCGGTGCACACATCGTGCTTTCTGGGCTGCAACGCGACATCGAACAGACTCACTCTGCAGCAGCAACACTGGGTGGCAACGTCGAAGTCATCGAAGCCGACCTGACCGAAACCTCCGACGTTGAGTCCCTCAGCGAACAATTGCAGCAACGATGGGGCCATCTCGACGGCGCCCTCCACGCGGTTGCTTTCGCCCCTCGCGAAGCACTGTCAGAGAGCTTCATCGACGCCCAATTCGATCCGGTCGCTCGAGCGTTCCACGCCAGCGTCCACACGTACGCCTCGCTCGCCAGGGTGCTGCGCGATTTGGCTCCGCCGACCGGCGGTTCTCTCGTTGGCCTCGACTTCGACGCATCGCGTGCGTGGCCTGTCTACAACTGGATGGGCGTTTGTAAGTCCGCGCTCGAGTCGACGAACCGCTATCTCGCACGTGACCTGGGCCCTCGTGCAATTCGCACCAACCTGATCGCAGCCGGCCCACTCCACACCCGTGCCGCTGGAGCGATCGGCTCGTTCGAACGTCTGCTGGAGGCATGGGAACACCAGTCACCAATGGCATGGGACCCCCACGACGCCACACCGGTCGCCGACGCCGCCGTCTTTCTGCTTTCCGACCTTGGGCGAATGGTCACCGGCGAAATACTGCACGTCGACGGCGGCTTCCACGCAATGGCCGCACACCTGAAATAGGTCAGAGGGATCGTGCAGGAACGAGGCATCGTGCAGGCAATGCCACCAAACGCTGTTTCGCACTATCGAGGTCGGGTCGCAGCCATGGCCACCAAACACGACAAGGCGACGCTCGTCCGCCCCGTCCTCGCGGAGATCCTCGAACTCGACGTGGTCGAGGTCGAGGTGGACACCGACACGCTCGGAACGTTCAGTGGTGAGATCGAACGGACTGCTGCGCCGCGTGACACTGCCATTGCGAAAGCCCGAATGGGAATGGACGCATCAGGACACCGCATCGGTATCGCCTCGGAGGGCACCATTGGACCGTCTCACTCTGTGGCATTCCTCCTGGTCTGCACCGAACTCATCGTGCTTGTTGATGACGTTCGCGGCATCATCATCACCGGCACCGAGCATGCCTACGACCTCGTTGTTGTCGGTGAAGACGTCGATGCGACCAGCGATCTCAGCGACCTGCTCCGTCGGGCGCAATTTCCCGCGCACGCGATGATCGTGAGCGCCGTTGGAGCGTCGACGCCGACCGTGATCAAAGGCATCCAGGACCTGGTGACGCTGCACGCCGCTGTGCGGACCTGTACCGAACGTTCACCGCATGGGCGGGCGCGGGTCGAAACCGACCTACGCGCCCACAAATGCCCGAGCCGACGACCCGTTATTGCGCGCGCTGCCCGAGACCTCGCGAACCGTGCAGCGACCGTCTGCCCGGCATGTTCGACACCTGGCTACGGGCCAATCCGCAACGAAGTTGGCGTTCCATGTGCATGGTGTGGGAAACAGACCAACACCATCCGGGCTCGGATCCATGGGTGCCTTTCGTGCTCAGCCGAACACTCTGAGATCATCCAAACGGGCCTGGCCGACCCCGGTCACTGCGCCTGGTGCAACCCATGAAGCCGGTCGCAGGAGCGGCGGCTTCGGGGGCCTTCGTGCAGCTATGTGCTGCTCACTGCGGTCGAAGCGCGACTTGGGTGACGGCGTGGTCGCGGACTGCGCGGACCTCGAGTGTCCAGTCGTCGATCACGATCGTTGTTCCTGCGGTGGGGAGGCGGCGGAGTTCGCGCAAGACGAATCCGGCAATGGTTGCGTAGCTGCCGGTTGGGAGGTCGATGCCCAGTTCCGGGAGGTCGTGGATGGGGTAGCGGCCGGGGAGCACAATGGTGCCGTCGGGCTCGTGTTCGACGGTGGCACGGTCGGGATCGGTTTCGTCGTAGATCTCACCGACGAGTTCTTCGACGAGGTCTTCGATGGTGACGATGCCGTCGATGCGTCCGTATTCGTTGACGACGAAGGCCATCTGGGCCCGTTGGGCCTGGAGGTCGCGCATTGTGGTGATGACTCGTGCCGCACCAGGGAACACGGGTGCCGGTACTGCGACGGTTCGTGCCGGTTGGCGCGGGTCGGCTGTGAGGAGCCGGCTGAGGTGGACGATTCCGATTGCTTCGTCAAGGTTGCCGTTGGGTGCAGCCGGTGCCCGGGTGTGGCCGATCTTGGCGAGCGAAGTTGCGGCATGGCGGCAGGTCGAGTCCGCATCGATGATGTACACGTCCGTGCGCGGGACGAGGACCTTGGTCAGCGTGCGCTGTGCGACATGGAACGCGCCGTCCATGATGCGGCGTTGTTCAGGGGTGAGGGTTTCGTGAGCAGCGACCATGTCGCGGAGTTCTTCATCGGTGACGTCGCTGCGTTGATGGGTGGGGTCAGCGCCGAGAAGCCGGACTGCGATGTCGGTCGTTCGAGACAGGAGCCAGACGGCGGGTCGGGTGATGGCCGTCAGGATGGCGAGCGGGCGGGCCGCCGCCATCGCCCATTTCTCGGCGCGCTGCATGGCAATTCGTTTCGGTGCGAGTTCGCCGAACACCAGGGTGAGATACGTCAGGATCAACGTGACGCAGATAATGGAAACCGGCCGTGCCGCGTCGCCAAGGAAGCCCAGAGGGCCCTGCAGCGGTTCGGCGAGCGAGACCGCTGCAGCCGCCGATGCGAGGAACCCGGCAAGGGTGATGCCGATCTGGATGGTGGCGAGGAATCGGTTTGGCTCGCGCGCCAAACGGGCGAGTTGTGCACCGGTTGCGGAGCGAGATTCGAGGCGTTGGAGTTGGCCTTCGCTCAGTGACACCAGAGCAAGTTCGGTTCCGGCAAACATGGCGTTGAGCGCGATGAGGACGACCACCAAACCGATCTGGGGCAAGACATCAATCACGAGGCGGCGTTACCTTGCTGGTTACCTTGCTGGTCGCAGTTGCTGGTCGCAGCTGATGAGTCGGCGTGTGCCCTGCGGCCGAGGTGCTTAGTGGCCTCGAGGACAACGAGCAGTGCAAGGCCGAGGCCGACACAAACGGCGAGGTCGGTGGCTCCGAGCGGATCGAGGTCCAAGAAGCCGTTGAGCGGGGTGTAGAGCGCGGCGAGCTGCATGGCCACGACGACGGCGGCAATGCCAAGCATGAGGCGATTGGTGGCGAAACCGATGGTGCGGAGCGACTCGGTGCGGGAACGGGTGCCGAAGGCCTGGAAGACCTGCATGAACGCGAGGGTCGTGAAGATCATGGTTTGCCACTCGGCTTGGCCGGTCTCGCGGTAAGCGAATCCAATGCCGAGTGAGGCGGCGCCGATGAGCGCTCCGATCCAGATCGTTTGACGTCCAAGCCCGTCGGCCCACAGGCTGGCGCCGGGTTGGTGCGGGGAACGTTGCATCACGCGACGCTCGGCAGGCTCGAGGCCCATCGACAGCCCGAGGAGGCCATCGGTCATCAGGTTGAGCCACAAGAGTTGGAGCGGCAACAGGGCGATTGCTGCATCGAGTTCGCCTCCTGCGAGCAGATAGGGGACTGGCCAGCCGAGCATGACGATGATCTTGCCGAGGTTGCCGGCGACGGCGAAGCTGACGAAACGGCGCAGGTTGTCATAGATCACTCGGCCTTCTTCGACCGCGGCGACGATGGTCGCGAAGTTGTCGTCGCGTAACACCATGTCGGATGCTTCTTTGGTGACGTCGGTGCTGGTGACACCCATGGCGACGCCGATGTCGGCCTGCTTCAGTGCCGGGGCGTCGTTGACGCCATCGCCCGTCATTGCTACGACCTGATGCTGGTGTTGGAGC
>JBLIKS010000267.1:0-4365 GCA_047635555.1 Candidatus Azotimanducaceae bacterium | reverse complement strand
TGCAATGGCATTCGACAGGGTCTGGTAACCGCTGGTCCCACCGCCGATGGCCACAACGACCACCATGGCCATCCAAAAATCGGGAGCGACGGCAAGAGCGATCACGCCGGTCCCAAAGATGGTGCCAGTGATCACCATCACACGCCAGCGACCTGGCTGATCGGCCCGGCTAGCAAGCCAGAATCCGACGGCGAGCGCACCGATCGACGATGCCGAGCTGATCAGGCCGACCCAAGTGTCATTGTCGAGGTCGAACGTGTCTTTGACCAGCGCCGGGATGAACACCACATAGTTGAAGCCGAACATGATGACGAGAAATGAGCTGATCAAGAGCCGTCGGAGATGTTTGCGTTCAGAGACGTAGCGGACGCCATCGCAAATTTCGACGAACGGGTTCGTTGGTCCATTGCGGTAGACCGACGGCACCTTCGGCAGACGCAGCACAGCCAAGAACGAGAGCACCGAGAGCCCGCCAGCCACCATGTAGGCCCCGCCAATCCCGAAGATCGCAACACCGGCAAGCGCTCCGGCGAACGACGGTGCTATCACTCGGGTGCCGTTCATGCTCAAGAGCGACAAAGTGATCGCATTACCCAGCTGCTCGCGTCCAACGAGTTCGGTGGTAAACGCCACTCGAGCCGGCCCGTAGAAACCAAATGCCGAGCCTTGCAAGAACCCGGCAACGGCGAGCATCCAGAACTGTTCGACACCGGCAACAACGGCTGCACCCATTCCGACAGCGGCCAGACTCAGCACGAGTTGACTCCACAGCATCACTGTTCGCTTCGACAGCCGATCGGCAGCAACGCCGCCAAGTGGTGTGGCAATCAACATGGTGAACCCGAACACGAGGTAGATGAAGCCGATCGCTCCATCGCGTCCAGTCAGGTCCCAAGCGAGAATGCCACGGAGCAAAAACTGCATCTGAACAGCCATGAACGAGAACGTCCCAGCCCACCAGAGGCGCCGATAGTCGGGAATTTTGAGGGACGAGAACGCCGTGCTCGTCCTGCTCAGATTCCTTGCCATCTCAATCACTGTGCCCCATCAGAGGCAATCACAATCACACGGAGTGCTGTGTCATGTGTCAGCGGATCGCTCGCTGGAGCGAGGCGGGTCAGTCTTGTGGACGACGCTGCGGCTTGACCCGAACGGGAATCGGCAGACGCCGTTCGTCGTCGCGACGTTCACCAGCAATCACGGCGCCCGCAGCAGCAACAACTGCTGCGACCGTGACGACAATGGTGATGAGCACCCCTTCACCGTACCCCGTTAGCTGCAGAATGTGATTCACTGACCATATGACGGATCTGGAAACCATGCCGGTGCGCGACACCGATCTACTCACCGACGAGCAGACCGAAACCGCCGAACCGACCGCTGCACACATCGTCAAGGTCAAACGAGGTGAGAACGCCGCCGCTGTCGTGCTGGAAGCCCGCGTCATGGGCACGCCCGTTGAGGCCCTCTGTGGTTTCACCTGGGTGCCATCACGCGACCCGAAGCAGCTCCCCGTCTGCGAGGAGTGCAAAGCGATGTACGGGCTCTACAAAGAGTTCAACGACGGTCTCAGCGATTCACCGAAAGACTGACGGTGGCCGACACCGCCAACACCGCCAACACCGCAGCGCTGCGCATCCGCCAGGCCGTTCGCGCCGTCATTCTCACGCCAGAGAACGACCTGTTGATGGTTCGGTTTGAGTTTCCAACTCGTCACGTCTGGGCACTGCCAGGTGGCGGCCTCGACCCAGGCGAAGACCATGTCACCGCACTGCGCCGAGAACTCGTCGAGGAGACTGGGCTGCACGATCCCGAGATCGGTCCACATATTTGGACCCGTGAGCACATCATCCCGTTCGCCGACGGCAGCTACGACGGCCAGCGCGACGAGATCTACCTCATCCGCACCGAGCATTTCGAGGCGAATCCCGGAATTGGCTGGGAGCAGATGCGCGCCGAACGAGTCCACGAGATGAAGTGGTGGAGCTACGACGAGATTATGGCCGGCCCCGACATCGGGTTCGCTCCGGCCGCCCTTCCCGAGCTGCTCCGCTCACTCGTGAACGACGGCATCCCCGCTTTGCCGATCGACACCGGATCCTGAATACAAGATCAGCAGACACGACCAATCGAGCGCCTCGCTCACATCGCCCTCAGCACTACATGGGTGATGGCATGTGTGATGTGCGGATGATGCAGGTCTGCTGCGCAACAGCCAGGAGTTCGCCTGACTCGGCCCACACCCGCACCGTCCCGTGGCCGATCGAACGTTGGAACGAATCCGGCACGATCTCGAGTAGCACCCACTCGGTTGCGACGTCGGTCCGGACCATCCGCAACGTGTTGTCGATGCTGGTGCCACCGAGAGGTCTGCCGAGCGCGACGCACACACCCAGCGGCACGACGTCGGCAACATAGGCCAACGTGGCAGCCGAGCCGATCGGCTCATGACGGAGACGACACCACATGGCAATGAGGCCGCGTTGCGGCGTACGTGTGTCGTCAAAAACGATCTCCCCCGCAGCGACTCGGCGCTCCATTGCGTCATAAAACGCCGCAGGTCGGTCGTCACCGAGTTCAAACGGCTCGACCATCTCGCTGCACTCGTTAGGTGATGGAACGGACGGCATCGTGTGGAACTGCTCGACATCGCCATCGGGGCGGCTCGTGTGCGCACACGTCGATGACAGCATGAGAGCACCCTCGACCCGCGCCGTGACGAGGACCTGCGATGTGGCTCGACCGGCAATTGCGACATCGACATCGATGTCAACGGTCTGCCCCGTGGCCGCATTGGTCAGGAACTGCGTGGTGATCCACATCAGCGGGCGACCAGTTACCCGCTCGGCAGCTTCGACCGATGCAGCGATGCCGGAGCCGCCGTAGAGAAAGTCGAACGGCGTGGTCAGCGCCGCCGCTGCCGGGAGACGAAAGCTCGTTGGGGTGTCACCCTGCTCGAGTGCCAACAATTCAAACGGTTTACTCACGGACAAGACCGTGGCAGAAATCGTTGTGCCGAGCCAACTCCGAGAGATGTCTCGTCACGAAGGCCTGGCATCGCGCCAGATCTCTGGCAGGGTGGAGGTGTGAAGATCACTGACTGCACCACGTTCGTCATCGGAAACAAGCCTCCCCACTTCGGTGGCAAGTACTTCATTGTCGTCAAACTCACGACTGATACGGGCGTGGTCGGCTATGGCGAGATCTATGTCGCCAGTGTCGGCCCGAACACCGTGGCGACGATGGTCGACGACATCGCCGAGCGGTGGGTCGTTGACGCCGACCCGAATCGAATCGAACTGCTCTGGCGGCAGATGTATTCAAGTGGATACTCCCTGCGCCCCGACCCGACGCTCGTCGGCATTATGAGCGGCATCGAGATGGCCTGCTGGGACATCGTTGGCAAGGACGCTGACAAGCCGATCAGCGACCTGCTCGGCGGGCGTGTCCACGACACGCTGCGGACGTACACATATCTCTACCCCAATGCCGAACGGCCCGACGTCTACAGCAACCCGTCGCAGGCCGCCGAGCAGGCCGCCTTCGAGGTGAGCCGCGGGTTCGATGCGGTGAAGTTCGACCCAGCCGGGCCCTACACCGCATTCGACGGCCACATGCCGAGCCTCGATGACATCAGCCGATCGGTCGCGATCACCGGTGCGATTCGCGAGGCCGTCGGCGATCGAGCCGACCTGTTGTTTGGTACCCACGGCCAGTTCACCGCTGCCGGAGCGATCCGACTGGCCCGCCAACTCGAGCAATTCGATCCGCTCTGGTTCGAAGAGCCGACCGTCGCCGATGCCCCGCAAGAGATGGCTCGCGTTGCACGACAGACAACCATCCCGGTGGCAACGGGCGAGCGGCTCACCACAATCACCGAGTTCGCTGCGCTTGCTCGGCATCAGGCTGCATCCATCTGGCAGCCCAACCTCGGGCGGTGCGGTGGCATCCTCGCGGCGAAGAAAATCGCGGCGATCGCCGAGGCGTCCGGCTGCCAGATCGCGCCGCATCTCTACTCCGGTCCGATCCTCGGGGCAGCCAACATCCAGCTCGCGGTGACCCTCCCGAACCTCTTGATGATCGAAGGCATCCAAGACTGGACCGGCTTCCACGCCGAGCTACTGACGAACCCAATCCAGTGGGAAGACGGCCGAGTGATCCCGTCACGCGAGCCCGGCCTCGGCACCGCCTTGAATGAAGCCGTTGCCCTGGCGAACCCGTACGTGCCAGACCCAGACGACGCCACCGACCTGCACCTCGGCATGCACCCCACTCCGATCCGGTAGTGCCTTGCGCGCCGAACGACTCGACTACTCAATTACTGACAAAGGTCGACCCGAGTGTGTGCACGACTGCCAAGTCGGT
>JBLIKS010000266.1:0-4371 GCA_047635555.1 Candidatus Azotimanducaceae bacterium | reverse complement strand
CTGGTGGAACGACACGTCCGTGCACGCCGCTGCCTGGCCGGTGCCGAGTGGACTCGAAGGCAATCCCGTGCTCATCGACGCCACCATCGACACGCTCCAGCATGTTCGTCGCTCCAAGACCGAAGCAAAGCAGAGTCAAAAGGCCGCAGTCGAATCCCTCACGGTGACGGCACCGGCTGGCCTGCACGACTCGCTGGCCGCTGGCCAAGCCGACCTCTGCGACGCCGGATCGATTGCAGCCGTCACCGTCGTCGAAGGCGCCGAACTCGCTTGTGCTGTGGTGCTTGCACCGCCCGCCACGGACTAAACCGGCGCATCAGCCCCGGTCAAAGCGTTGCAGATTGAAGACGTCTGCAATGGTGCGATCCGCTGCCGGGCCAAAACCAAGTGCTCTGACGCTTGCGTTACACGTTCGCCCTCGCGAACCCTCGATCATCTGGATCTGGAATTGCGCGCACGTCGGCACGAAAGTCGTCGTTCTTTCCTGATGACTCTGGCCCACGGACTGTGCAACTGTTCAACAGTCCGGCGCAAACGAACAGCCCGGCGCGCGGTCAGACGCTGCTGCCCCACCGCTAGCGTCGCAACGAGCATGACGACCGACGACACCAACCCGGACGCGGGCCAGACCAACATCGCCGTACCTGACACGTCTGCACGCCAAGCGTCCGCACCGAACATCTCACCCAAGAAGCTTCGACGAACCTGGCCCCAGCGCTTCACGATCGGTGGCGTGTACCTGGCCGCGATCGGCTGCTTCGCCGCCGGCTCTGGCCTCTACGCCGCTCAGCGCGTGATCGAGGATCGCGATGTCGTCGCGATCGAGAGCGGCGCCCCCGGCGATGCCACGTTTTCCACCTCAGCGCCTGGCGATGCAGCGACCAGCGGTGGTGGCGGTATCGCTCAGGGAGCAGACAGCCTCGATATCCCCGTCGAAACGTTTCCGCCTGCCTCAGCGGCTGCCCGGAACTTCCTGATCACCGGCGCCGACAACAACGCTTGTGTCGACCCCGACTCGCCATACGCCGGCGCTTTCGGCGATCGCAGCAGCCTCGGCGAACGCAGCGACACGATCATGATGTGGCGGGTCAACCCAGCCGCATCACAAGTTGCTGTTCTTTCGTTTCCCCGAGATCTTTGGGTCACGATCGCCGGCGGATCCAGCAAGCAGCGAATCAACGTCGCCTACGAACGCGACCAGCCACAGCGGCTGATTGACACGATTTACCAAAACTTCGGGATCGCCACCGATCACTTCATTCAGGTCGATTTCTGCGCCTTCCGCACTCTGGTCGACGCAGTCGACGGCGTGTCAGTCCCCTTCGAGCGCCCGGTCCGCGACCCGGCGACCGGCCTCAACGTGCCCGTCGCCGGATGCTTCAACTTCAACGGCGACCACGCACTCGCCTACGTCCGGTCACGCAAGCTGCAAGCGCTTGACGAGAACGGCAAGTGGATCACCGATGGCACCTCCGATCTCGGCCGCATCTCACGCCAGCAAGACTTCATCCGCCGCACCGTTGCCTCGCTGCTTTCGGCTGGCGCCTTCAACCCGAGCGTCATCCGGGCCTTGATCAAAACCAGCGACGACTTCATCGTCAACGACACTGAGTTGACCGTCAACAAGATGCTCGAGTTCGCTGGCGTCGTGAAAGGCATCGACCCGGCAGAAATCACCACGTATCAGATCGAAGCACGCGGCACGAACGTTCAGGGCAATGCAGTCCTGCTGCCCTCGATCGACGGTCCCAACATGCAGTCGGTGCTGGCGGTGTTCCGCGGTCAAGCTTCACTCGCTAGCGCACCCGAGCAGGTGTTCGAAACCACGACAACGTCGGTAACACCGGGCGACGATGGTCCTGCCAACACCGCACCCGAAACCACCGTTGAGGCAGTGCCGTTCAACACGATCCCGGTAGTCGTTGCAGAAGACAACAACAAAGGCTTCTTCCCCGACGCCACCATCAACTGCTCGTAGTCGCTCCTGCACCGAACTCGGGATGATTTCCAGCGGATTCCGCCTTCTGAGGTCCCGAGATCCGGCTCAGGAATCCAGTACTCGAGCGAGCGCTGCCGCGGCGTCCGAGGGACCTGAAACGGTGGTGATCTTGCAGCCCGTTGCGGCCGCCAACTGTTCGGCTGTTTCGGCGTCACCTTCGGGGGCGATGATCACGAGCTCATCGACTCGACGGGCGGCCGCAACGACCTGAGCGATCGATTCGCCTTCCCCCGAACCGTGTGCGGTTGCTCGGCAGTCAGACAGCAGCACCGCAATCTTGCGGCCTGCTCGAGAGCGACTGAGCTGTTCGGTTGCGGCATCAAGCACTCGGACCACATCAGTCGTGCCGAACCCGCGCAGTGCGAGCACCGCGTCGACCACTGCTTCGCTCGACTTCGTTGCGTCTTGCGACTTGGCAGCAACGACGTCCTTGCCGAACGACAGCACCGAGTAGTCCTCTGGTGCCCGCCAGGCCACAGCGGCTGCAGCGACCGCCGAGGTGGCGAGCGGCCCACCACCCATTGAGCCGCTGCGATCGACCATCAGACAGATCGCCGTATCAGGAGTGGTCCACGATCGGATGCGGAGTTCCTCTGGGTCGATCGCCCGGCCTTCACCACGAGCGGTGAGGAGCGCATCGATGCTGGCGTCGATATCGATATCGCCTCCGTCAGGCCGGTACGGCCGAGTCTGCAACTTTCCGACCCCGCGCGGCCGCGTCGGGCCACGCCTCGAGAGGTCGAGGAAGAGCCGGCCCGCCAGCCTGCGGGCAAGCTCGCGGAGAACAGGATCGGTCGCCCCCGTCAAGTCGGCGAGGAGTGCCATCGTGTCGTCGGGGTTCTCGTCGAGCGCGTGCTCGACCGCTTCCTCGTTGAGCTCACCAACTTCGGGCGACAGCTCTTCGAACTGTTCGTTCCGCTCCAGCTCGCGACGCGATGTGGTCTTCTTGCGCGCTTCGCTGACGGCCTCGTCGGCCTCGTCGCCCTCCTTGACGCCCGGAGGCGGGGAGTTCAGCTGGAGGTCATGCCCCGTGTCGGGGCGCCATCTTTTCCCTCACCATCTTCTCCTTCAGCCTGGCTTCGACCAAAGACCGATTCCCAGAGTTCGCGAATCACGTCTTCACTCGTTCGGCTCGTGCCTTCGCGGAGCCTGACTCGCCCAGACAGCGCAACAAGCGCTGAGTCGAGCGAAACACTCGGCGTATACGGCGTGGCGTCACGGAGCTGTGCGAGCGAATTCGCCACCATCACCATGTCGATCGCTCCTCGGATCGATGACCCGATTCGCAGATCCGGATGGTTGCGAGTGAGCCGAACGAGTTCGACCACACCATCACGCCAGGAGGCGTCGACGTCGTTGAGCCCACCCGGCGATGCCTGAGCGGTTTCACGGCGGAGAATCATGGTCTCGTCGGCCACGGACTGGTAGCCAACGGCAATCCGACACACGCGGTCGTACACGGCGCCCGAGATGCGGGCTGTGCCCACGGCATCGAACGGGTTCATCGCTGACACCAGTCGGAACCCAGGCGCGGCCTCGATGCGGCCGAGCCGCGGCACATTCAACTCGCGCTCGCTCATCACCGTGATGAGGACGTTCAGGGTTTCTTCGGGGACTCGGTTGAGCTCTTCGATGTACAGCAGTGAGCCGTCATTCAGCGCTTGCGCCAACGGGCCAGCGACGAACACGTCGGGGTTGTAGCCCTCGCTGAGCACTCGGGCTGGGTCGAAGTGGCCAATGAGCCGAGCTGGAGTCAGTTCGGCGTTGCCCTCGACGAATTCGAATCCGATGTCCATCTCGCGCGCCACACCGCGGAGCAGCGTGGACTTACCGGTGCCAGGCGGCCCTTCGATCAGAATGTGGCGGTTGGCATCGATCGCAGAGATGACCAATTCAAGTTCGCGAACACGTCCAACGACGCCAGCACGGAGCCGATCGAGCAGGTCACGCAGGTCGGTGGCGTTCGACTGCACGATCACTTCTTGGGTCTTCGGCGGACTGTTCATGGCCGCAAGTTAGTAGCCGGTCACTCTGTGCCAGGCACTGTGTGACCGAACGACGCGAAAACGACAAAGGCGTGAGGTACATGCGCACTGGGTGCGTATCTACCTCACGCCCTCGACGAGGTCAACGTGTCAGGAATAGACCATCACGCCGCGGATGTTTTTGCCGGCGCGCATGTCGTCATAGCCGTCGTTGACACCTTCGAGGTCGTACGTCTTGGTGACGAGGCCGTCAAGGTCGAGCTGGCCTTCGCGGTAGAGACCGAGCAGCTTCGGGATGTCGGCACGCGGGTTGCCCGAGCCGAACAGCGAACCGACGACCTGCTTCTCCATGAGGGTGAGGTCGAGGAGGCTGATGTTGGCCGTCAT
>JBLIKS010000265.1:0-4383 GCA_047635555.1 Candidatus Azotimanducaceae bacterium | reverse complement strand
CGGGCCGCGCGTTCTACGCCCGCAAAGTCGCTGAGGGCAAGACCTCCAAAGAAGCCATCCGCGCTCTGAAACGGCGACTGTCTGACGTCGTCTACCGGCACCTCGTTGCCGACGCCCGCCAGCAGCACTGACTGTTCGAGTGGGCCCGGGAGGACAAAACAGAAACGACTCTGACTCCAGCGTGACCGGCTCTACATCCTGATCAGCCGGCTCTTCGGACAAGTCACTCCCGGACCCAACAACCAACGCTACGACCCTCCACGCCGCCTGGCAAGAGGGTCCTCCTTATCGCGCCCGCAACGCCCTCAAAATTGCCCCTTGACACAAAGAGGCTTCGCTATGCGCTCCTCTGCCCTTGAACGTTGGTGGATGATATGCGTGGGTCGTCCGTGCCAGTCGGGGTCGGAGCAGGTCGGGCACCTCGGCGAAGCTACCGCTGCCGAGCGCTGTGCTCGGCAGCGATCGCGGTCACCGGCACCAGGATGCGGTAGGGCAAGCGCACCAGCCACGCCGGCCAGCGGCTGTGGCGTTCTTCCTCGGCGACCCGGGCCCGGAGGTGTTCCTTGGCGCCGAGGGTGCCCACCGGTCGTTCCGCGCACAGCTCGATCCGCTGGACGTGCTTGACATTCTTGTAGCCGTACTGCGCCGGGCTCACGAGGCGGAGTGGGGCGCCATGACGATGATCGAGCGGTTCGCCGTTGAGTCCCCAGGCAAGCAACACATCGTCGGCGAACAAATCGTCGGTGACGAAGACCGCCTGATGGCCGGCGGGCCCGATCGTCGAGTCCGACCAGGCACGCACCGGCACGCCGGTCCAGGTCTGGTCGCGAACGCTCCAGGTGGTGACGCAGTGTAAGTCGACTGTGCGATCGAGGGCCGCCTCGCTTCCGACGAGTTCGCTCACGGGAACGAGGCACTCGTCGCCGCCCGCCTTCCGGATCGTCAACGTCGGTCGGCCGGCACCTCGGGCGGTGGGCGACGTGGATCGTCGGCGAAGCGAGGGAACACGTCGAGCACTCGCTGCCCCGCCGGCAAACCCGAGCCGCAACGAGGCCCGTACTGGCGGACGTGTCGGAGGTAGCCACGCGCGCTCATCGTCGAACCTCGACGCCCGCGCCCAACCCGATCAGCGCACCGAGCGCGATGCAGAGCGGGCTGTACAGGCGTCGATTCCACCGTCGGAACTCGGGCGCGAGGTCTCCGACCGTGAGCGCTTCGGCGGCGAGACCCCCGACGCCCCGCACCAAGAGAACTCCGGCAGCGATCTTCGAACCTCGCCGAGTCAGGCCGACGATCGGTCCCTGCCCACCCACGGTCGCCAACATCGTGGCGATGGTGGCGGCACCGAGCAGCGCGGCGACCGCTGCGCACTGGGGCGGCCCCGGCATCGGACGCTTCCCGACGACCAGATCGGCGAGCTCATCGGAAGAGTCAGCGGGCCAGGTCGAGCCCGCCCCCCAGACTGCATGGACGAGACCGGCCGCGCCGACAACGGCTGCACCGATCAGGCCAGCGGACGTACGGACTATTTCCGTACGATTGCGTATGGACATGGTCCGTACCGTACCGTACGGACCCGATGGCCGACAACCCTGCACTGCACGCCAACACTCGCGTAGGTAAAGACGAGTGGCTGCGCGGCGCCATCGACCTGATTGCCGAGGAGGGTGTCGGCGGCCTGAAGGTCGAACCGCTCGCCCGCCGTCTCGGCATCACCAAGGGCAGCTTCTACTGGCACTTCGACGATCGGGCCGACCTCATTGCCCAGGCGCTCGATCTCTGGCTCCGGCTGGCCACGCTCGACGTCATCGAACGCCTCCGACCGATCGCCGACCCGGAGGCGCGCCTCCGAGCGCTGTTCACCGAGTCGTTCGGCGAACTGGTCGACGGTCCGATCGATGCGCTCCTGCTGGCCCAAGTGGACGATCCGACCGTCGGCCCGGTGATCCACCGTGCCACCGCCGAACGAGTCGCGTTCCTCGAACAGACGTATCTCGAACTCGGCTTGTCACGCTTGCGGGCCGCCGCGCGGGCCCGGCTCGCCTACGCCGCGTACGTCGGGACGGGTCAGCTCGCCCGGGTGCTTCCACCCGATGCATCGCCCGATGGCAAGGAAGAGGCGGCGTTCGAACGCGAGCTCGAGATCCTGCTCAAGCCATGACCGGTCGTGGCCTGTCGTTCGGGGTCGAACCAACTGGGGCACCAAGTGCGTGATCTGGAGCGGGGCGGCCGATCGAACGTGCCGATCGCGAGCGGTCGGGTCGCCTCCGTCGACTCGTCGATATGCGCTGTCAGTCTTCCGTGATTCGTCCTTGGCCCTCGTACAGGTGGGCCCGTCATTGTGACGACCTCAAATCTGGTCCTATGACCTCAGCGAGGCAATGCCGACGGCTCCGAGCGCATCGGAAAGCGTCGACGAAATGTCGAGGTGATGCTCGCGCTCGCGTTACTCCTAGAGAAGGCCGAGATCTCGCGCAGCTTGCACGGCCGCGTGGCGACCGTCGACGGCGAGCTTGCGGTAGATCGCCTTGCTGTGGGTCTTGACCGTGTTGAGCGACACGTATAATTCGCCGGCGATCTCGCGCTGCGACAGCTTCGACGGCAGATAGCGCAGCACAGCGAGTTCGCGGTCGCTCAGTTCCTCGATGAGTTCCTCGACGTTGACGCGTTCGGCGTGACCATGACGGGACTCCACGCGTGAGACGTATCGTCCGGCAACGCCAGGATCAACGCAGCGGTTCGCAATCGCTCGCGCCTCGGCCAGGAGGCGGTCGGCGTCGGGGTGACCATGGTCGAAGGCGACGTCGGCTGCGCTTGCGAGCGCATAGGTGAGCATCACGTACTCAGGTGACCGGCGAGCCAACTGGACACCACGGAGCGCAGCGGGAACAGCAACCTCGGGGTCGGCGGTCGTTCGTGCGACGATGCTGTGCGCCAAAGCCATCTGTGGCGCCTCAGAGATGCGATGTTCGTCAGCGAACGAGATCGACGTCTCGGCAAGTTCTCTGGCGGCTTCGGGTTGGCCGTCTTCGACTTCGGCGATTGCTTCGTAGATCGGTGCGACGGCCGCCACGAAGTAATCGGGCCGGCTCGCTGCCATCTCCTTGGCCTGGTCGAGGAAGAGGCGAGCGTCATCGAAGAGGCCGCCCATCACTCTCACGCCGCCGAGCACCATTGGATGCGTCGGCTCGGTCATCGGAACCTGCTCCTCGATCGCAGCCAACCCGCCTGCGACATCGCCCTTCGCGAGATGCACCATCGCCGAGAGCGACTGAATGAGCCCCGCGTCGAGTCCTTCGGTGTCGAGCCGGTCAGCGACGGCGAGCGCTCGTTCGGCCTCGGCGAACCTGCCGGTCACGAACGACACCCATCCGTGCACGATGGCCAAGCCTGCGTGCTCGTCGACGAGGTCGCCGAGGCGTTCGATGTAGCGGGTCACGGTGTATGTGCGACCGACATTCAGCAGCTTGGTCGCATTGTTCGCCACGACGTCAGCAGCCTCAATGCGATTGCCCGCTGCGAGCAGATGCTCGACTGCCGCGGTGTACTCGCCCGCTTCCTCGTACCACCGGCCCGCCGACGCATGGAGTTCAGCGAAACGGTCCGGCGATGTTCGTTCAAGCTCCACACGGAGCAGATCTCGCAGCAGGTGGTGGAATCGGTACCACGTGCCGTTGCGATCGAGTGAGATCACGAGTTGATTCGTAGACGCCAGCGCGTCAAGCCACATCGCTCCGTCGGTTGTGTCGCACACGTCGTCGATGAGCGATCCGGAGAGGCGTTCGAGAACGGACACTTCAAGGAGGCGCTGTCGGTCGTCGCCATCGACCGAATCGAGGAACTCATCGGTCAGATAGTCCGCAACAAGTTGGTCGTCGCCGTGGAACGACTCGACGAACTCTTCGACGTCTCCGCCATCGCGTAGGGACAACCCGGCGAGCACCAGGCCTGCGGCCCATCCCTCCGTGCGTTCAGCCAATCGCTCGATCGAGTCGGGGCCGATCCCGACCGCGTCAGCGTCGAGCAGCCAGCCCGCCTCGTCGACATCGAAGCGGAGATCAGCTGAACGGAACTCGGTGATCTGGTCGCGAACACGCAAACGACCGAGCCGGAAAGGTGGGTCGATTCGCGTCGAGATCACCACCACCAGGTTCGACGGGCGGAGCGCGATCAGTTGTTCGACTCCACGGTGCACGTCCGGGTTCGAAATGAGGTGGTAGTCGTCGATCACGACGACGACCTGTGCTTCGAGCGTCGACACCTCGTTCACGATCGATGTCACCACCGCATCAGGCCCGTCGCCGATCGATGAACGGACCGCGTCGCCGAGCGACGGAACCACATCACGCAGCGCAGCCGCGATTCCCGACCAAAATCGGCTCG
>JBLIKS010000264.1:0-4391 GCA_047635555.1 Candidatus Azotimanducaceae bacterium | reverse complement strand
GGCGACTTCGATCGACGTGCCGTCTTTGCGCCACGGGTCAACTTCCGATGTCAGGTGCGCTACAGCGCCGGCCTCACGGGCGATTCCGATGAACTCGTGACCGTTGCGCTCGGCGACGATCGGCACAAACAATTGCCCTGGGACCAACGACCGGGTATCGAACGATGCCCCATCGAATTCGACGTCGGGCCCCAGCAGACGTCCCGAGATACCTGCTGCTGCTGATGATGCCTGAATCCTCACGGTCCGGAACGGTACCGTCACAGCCATGCCCGGTGATGAAACAGAACGCATCAATCTGATCGTGTTGTTTGGCGGCCAGAGCGCTGAACATGACGTGTCGTGCACGACAGCTGCCCATGTCCTGGCAGCTGCGGACCCCACAAAGTACGACATCACGCCGATCGGAATTTCGACCGACGGGCAATGGGCACTTGCCGACGGTGCGCTTGCTGCACTCCGCCAAGGCCCAGGAGCGCTTCCCGCTCGGCTCGACCCTTCAGGTTCGAATGTCTCGCCAACACCGATGCTTGCGAGCGCCTCGGCCGCTCACGGACAAACGGTTGTCATGCCGCTGCTCCACGGCCCAATGGGTGAAGACGGCACGGTGCAGGGCCTGCTCGAACTCGCTGGCCTGGCGTACGTCGGGTCTGGAGTCCTTGGCTCGGCAGTTGCCATGGACAAGGCAATGGCCAAGCAAGTCTGCACCGCTGCTGGCATTCCGCAGGCCCGCTATCGGGCCTTTGCTGAGCACGAATTGACGGCTGTCCTCGCCCAAGACATCGCTGATGACCTCGGCCTCCCCGCATTCGTGAAGCCTGCCAACATGGGTTCATCGATCGGCGTGTCCAGAGCGACCACCATCGAAGAACTCCGAGACGCCATCGACCTTGCGCTCAGCTACGACGAGATGATCGTCGTCGAAGAGGCCGTTGTTGGCAAAGAGATCGAAGTCGCCGTCCTCGGCAACACCGATCCGCAAGCGGCGACGCCCGGTGAGATCGTGCCAGGCGACGATTTTTACAGCTACGAAGACAAGTACGTCAGCGACCGCTCGTACGCGGTGATCCCTGCGCCGATCGGTGAGGCCGCACTGGCCGAGGCGAAAGAACTGGCGATCGCGACGTTCCGCGCACTGCGGTGCGACGGGCTCGCACGCGTCGACTTCTTCTGGGAAGACCCGAGTACCGAGATCAACGGCAGGCCCGGTCGGGGGTTCCTACTCAACGAGGTGAACACGATGCCCGGCTTCACGCCCATCTCGATGTTCCCGAAAATGTGGATCGCCGACGAGGTCAGCTACCCCGAGATCATCGATCGGCTCGTCGACCTCGCGATCGAGCGACACGGACGGCGCCGGCGCAACACCGCTCACTGACTCGCCCGGTCAGCAGCGCAGCCGGTCAGGAACGCACCAGGTCAGGCTTGGAGTGCCGCGCGCAGAAATGCGCGCAGCTCGTCACGGAGCGATCGCAACCCGGCCGCATTGGCGGTCCAGCCGACCGCACGCAGCACCTCGGGCTCGGTCGCGATACCCGTAATCGTTGCGTACCCGAGTGCCGCAATCAGGCGCGGGTCGCCCGCCCTCAGCCGCCCTGCTGCCATTTCGTCGCCGAGGTAGGCCACTGCACGGTCGATGAGCGGAGCGATGCGTTCGGCAAGTCGATCAGCCTGCCCTTGGCTCAATCGGCTGACCTCACGGACCAATCCGAGCAGCCCAGGTCGGCGGACTGCAGGCCGGAACACCGCTCGGACAACGGCGTCGATCCGGTCCAGCGGATCGTCGGGCGCCGCTCTGACTGCAGCATCGATCACGATGACTAACTCAGCAGCCACCTTGTCGAGGACTCCGTCGACCAGGGCTTCCTTCGAGTCGAACCAGTACAGCACCGTCTGTTTGCGTACGCCGACGTGGCGGGCGATCTCGTCGAGGGACACGGCAACAACACCACGCACGCCGAACAGATCGAGCGCCGCATCGAGGATTCGCTCACGCGTTGTTCGATCGGTCACTGCATGCCTCCATTGCACCATCATGACATCTCTCTCTACCAATTGGTAGACGATTCGTGATAGAACGTCAGGCGTGATCGCCGAATCCCTTGCGGGCAAACGTGTTGCCATCACCGGTTCGACCGGTTTTGTTGGCACGGCATTAGTCGAGCGCATGCTGCGCTCTGTCCCCGACTGCGAACTCGTCCTGCTCGTTCGCGACGGTAAACGCACGCCTGCGGCCAAGCGGACACAGAAGGAGATCTTGAAGAACAATGCGTTCGACCGGCTCCGCGAGACATTCGGGGCGCCTGAGTCGAGTGAGACCTTCGCCGAGATGACCGCCCGACGCATCACCACGATCGCCGGTGACGTCAGCCGTGACGGCCTCGACCTGAACGATGCAGATCGGGCGACATTCGCCAGCTGCGACACGATCATTCACTCGGCCGCCGCCGTCTCGTTCGATTCGCCACTCAACTCGGCCGTCGAGATCAACCTGCTCGGCCCTGTACGCATCGCCGAGCTCTGCAACGAGATCGGCATCACCCCCCACATCGTCGCGGTCTCCACCTGCTACGTCGCCGGCAACCGACGCGGCCGAGCCCCAGAAGAACTCGTGAGTGAAGGCCCCTGGGACATCGGCCTTGACTGGCGCAGCGAAGTCGCATCGGCGCGCCGTTTGAAGGGCGACACCGAAGCCATCAGCCGAACCCGTGTGAACCTCGAACGGTTCCGCAAGGACGCACGCACTGAACTCGGCGCCGCCGGCGCACCAGCACTCGCCGCAAAAACCGAGCAGCTTCGCGAGCGCTGGGTTCGTGCCGAACTGGTCGACGCCGGCCGGTCGCGTGCCGCCAGTCTCGGCTGGCCCGATGCGTACGCGTACACGAAAGCACTCGGCGAGCAGGCGCTCACCGAAATGAAGGGCGATGTGCCCGTGTCGATCGTCCGACCGTCGATCATCGAGTCGGCCTGGGCCGAACCGAATCCCGGTTGGATTCGCGGTTTCCGCATGGCCGAGCCCGTCATCATCTCGTTTGCTGGCGGCCTGCTCAAAGAGTTCCCCGGCGTCCCTGAGGGCACCGTCGACGTCATCCCCGTCGACATCGTCGTTGCCGCGATCATCGGCGTCGCTGGTGCGGGGCCCGACAAGGCCCCCCGGATCAGCCAGGTCGCATCAGGTGGCGTCAACCCGCTGCGTTACCGGGCCATGGTCGACTGGACCACCAAGTTCTTCACTGACAATCCGCTCTACGACAAAGACGGCCAGCCGATTATTGTGCCGGAGTGGAAGTTCCCTGGTCGCGGACGCGTCCAGAAGCAACTGACGCGAGCCCAGAAGGTGCTGACCACCGCCGAGAAGGCCCTGCAGACACTCCCCCTGCGTGGCAAGCAGGCCGACTTCGCAGCCGAACTGGAATCAAAGCGGCAAGACATCGAGCGGGCGCTCGAATACGTCGAGTTGTACGGCCTCTACACCGAGTGCGAAGCGATTTACCAGATCGACAACCTGCTCGGCCTCTGGGACACGCTCGATGCTGACGACCAGCGCGACTTCAACTTCGACCCCCGGGTCGTCGATTGGGATCACTACGTCAACAACATTCACCTGCCGTCGATCGTCCAGCACGCCCGCGTCAAGTCCACCCCGGGCAAGTCAAAGGCGACCGACCGCATGGGCCGGATGCGCAAGCAGGTCCTCGACCCGAAGCGCCACGTCGCTGCCTTCGACCTTGAGAACACCTTGATTGCATCAAATGTCGTCGAGAGCTACTCGTGGCTGGCCACCCGCCGCCTCGATACACCCGAGCGCCTCCGCTACGTGTTCCGCACGTTGCTCCAAGCCCCAGGCCTCCTCAAAATCGACCGTCAAGACCGCACCGATTTCCTGCGCCACTTTTACCGTCGCTACGAGAACGCACCGGTTGCTCAGGTCGAAGCCGATGCACGCGAAATGATGACGCAGCTCATCATGGCAAAGAGCTTCCCCGACGGCCTCCGCCGAGTGCGCGAGCATCGCGCTGCTGGGCACCGCACGATCCTGATCACCGGTGCACTGAGCTTTAACGTCGAGGGCCTGCGCCCGCTGTTCGACGAGATCTTCGCTGCCGAAATGACCGTCAAGCCCAACGGCACCTACACCGGCGAAATGCCCGTCGTGCCGCCGACCGGCGAGGCCCGAGCACAGCTGCTCACCGATTACTGCGACCGCGAAGGCCTCGACATCAAAGAGTGCGTGGCCTACGCCGACTCTTCATCGGACCTTCCGCTGTTCGAAGCAGTCGGCTTCCCCGTTGCAGTCAACCCGGAAACTCGGCTTGCCACGATTGCTCGCAAGCGCGGCTGGCTCGTCGAAAACTGGAGCAAGGCATCGGGCTCATCGCAGTCGATCTTGC
>JBLIKS010000263.1:0-4426 GCA_047635555.1 Candidatus Azotimanducaceae bacterium | reverse complement strand
ACTCGAGATCGCACCATTCGACCCGGCCACACCGATGGGCGGCCGTAACTTCAACACCGTCGATCTCGACGTACTGCTTGACGAGCTCCGGGCCGAGCGTGCGCAGTCAGCTGCATACGTCCGATCCCTCGAACCCGCAGACCTGGAGCGGACGTCGAATTACGCCTCCCAGGCCGGACAGGACCGAGCATTCGCTGCTGGTGACTTCGTGAACGAAGGGCCGTTCCACGATCAGGATCACCTACAACAGATCTTGGCGAACATGAAGGTCGCTGCGGGCGTCGAATCGATCGCAGCGATCCGTTGACGGTTGCGGCTCCCGTGGGCGACGGCCACGAGTTGCGCCCACCCGAGCCGGATCAGTGACGGAGATCGACGTGCGATTCGCTTTAAGGAAGCCGGATGCTCGGTGCTTGATCCGCCCCCGAGTGAGTCGGCGACGAGCGCCGAGGGCAGGCCGAGGTGTCGCATCATGTCTTCGAGGAGCGACAGGTTGATCATGGGACGACCGTGCACGACATGAAGAAATTCGCGCGATGCGGGGAACCCTGGTATCGGCCGGCGGTACCACTCGAACAAGTCGGTATCGCTCTTCGGTGCCCCGATCGGGAAAACAGACGCCGGAAGAGTGGCCGGGGAAGCTTTGCCGAGATCAGCCGGCGGATGATCTCCCTGACCGGCCGCGTCGACATGATCTTCGGGAACAGGCGGGTGTCAAGGTCCGCGCCGACGGGGCGTGCAGGATCAGACCGCGCATGCTGTTGGGTTGACGACTGGCGAGGTCGAGGGCAATCGAGCCCCCGATTCCGTGACCGAGCACGACCGGCGCCGTTCCGTCTGCTGAGTGATGCCCCTCGAGCAACATGGCGAGGCGGTCGGCGTAGCCAGCGACGGACCTGAGCGAAGGGTCGAGTGGTACGCCGTTGAAGCCTGGGAGGTCGGCGGCAACGAAGCGAACGTCGTCAGGGACGAGGTCGGCGACGTGTCCGAATCGGGTGCTGCCACCGCCATTGCCATGAACCGCAACGATGGTCAGACGGGTGTCGGTGATGCTGCTCGAATCTGGTTCGCGACATTGTCGAGGTCCGGGAGATCGCTGGCATGGGTTCCACGAAACTCCCACACGACTGAGCGATCGCGGATGGCGACGATCGTGGGAAGTGTCCACGGGCCGCCGATCTTGCGGTTGATGAAGTGGCCACGGCGAAGTGCCCGGAATCCGGCGCGCCATGACGCCCAGCCGAACATCGCCCGCCACCCGCCACGGCGAACAGCGAACGCGTCGTACAGCCCTTTGTCGGGGTCGGCAAGGGCCAAGGTTTCTGCGTCGAGCCGGTCGAAGAACATCTGTCCCTGGCTTGGGTCACCCATGTACACATGGACCACGTGGGGGACATCGACGCGCTGTCTGCGGATGTCAGCGAACTCGCTGACGGTCTCACGGTAGAACAGTCAACCGTAGTGGAGAAGGAAGACGAGTAACGTCGCACCATCTTCGTCGAGCACGTCGACAAGGCGAGAACGGATGTCAGCTGCGAAGCCAGGCGCAGCGCGTTTCGATGCGACGGGTCTCGTCGGCGAAGGGCGTGCGGCCGTGCATTACCCGTGAGTTGTCGATGAGGATCACGTCACCCGCACTCAGGTCGACTTCGGTTCGGGCCTGGGCGCCATCGACCAAGGCGTTCAGCACCTCGACTGGAATCGGCTCGCCAGCAGCGGTCTGCTCTGCAGTCGTCGGGTTCACTCGGTCGAATGGCTGCATCGACAACAGATTGCTCCGGACGACGTCTGAGCCGTCGAAGAGGCAAGGAAAGATCTGCGTGCTGTCGAACCGGACATCCAGTTGGCCCGATGCTGCAAGGTCGTAGGTGACGCCAGGTTCGGCATCAAGGAGCCGCCGCAACTCCGGCTGATCGTCGACGCCCCACGTGGCCTGCCACTGCGCAGTTTGCAGCGTCGTCACGTAACGGATTGGCTCGTCACGAAGAAACTGCTCAGCCGAGGCGTCGAGACCGTCGAGCAACTCGCCGCCGTCGAGCAGAATCGTCGCACCGCCGGAGGCCGATGGTCGGCTGCAGTGGAACCAGACGAGGTCTGGGAACGCCGCCGGCAGGTAGCTGTTCTCGTTGTGCGGGTTGAGCCCGTAGCCGCTGAATGGTGCGAAACGAGCGGGTGCTGCATCGTGTACTGGCCAACGCTTCGCGCGTGCTCGCTTCACCGTGCGGGTGGCTCGTCGCGCAACTTGGCCAGCGAGACCGGGCGCACCGTTCCATGAGTTGGCAACAACCTTGTGCGGGTCGCACGTAAAGGATTCGCTGAACTGGTCGCTGAAGTCGGTGAACTCCGCGGTGCCGACGTCGAAGCCGCTGAAGTGCACCGCGCCACTGGCTGCAAGCAGCGAGATGACCTCAGACCGTCCGAGTTCGGCGAGCGAGCGGCTGTCGCCGCGAGTCACGACAGCGGGCTGCATCAGGATTCGCCGCGGATGGTCGTGATTCGAACTGCCACTTCGTAGAAGCCCCACGACAGGTACTCGTACTCGACGTCGTTCGCTGTGCAGAACTCTTGCCACGCCTTGTATTCGTGGGCTTTCCAGTTCGGGTAGTTGAAGTACTCGTTGAAGACGATGACTGACCCGGGGATCAAACGGGGGCCAACGTTGTCAAGGATCGTCACGGTGGAGGAGTAAAGGTCGGCATCGGCGTGCACGAAGGCAACCGGGCCCTCGTGCTGCTCCATAAAGCCGGGCAGTGTGTCGTTGAACCATCCAACGACGAGCTCGACGTTGTCGGCCACTTTTGGAATCGCCGATCGCTTGAAAGCGCCTTCAGCTGCCCACCAGCCGGTCCACGGCTCGGGCAATCCTTCAAATGAATCGAAGCCGTGGAACTGCTGTGTCGGGTTGCGTTTGGCGAGCAGGTTCATCGTGCCGCCGGTGCGCACACCGAACTCCATGTACATGCCGTCCACTTTGGTCTCATCGGACGCCTGCTTCAACACGCCTTCCCAGGTGGGCATCACGAGGGCATGAGACATGTGCTCAGCGACATAGTCGGCCGACTCGGACTGGGCTCGCCGCAGCATCTCCTGATGAACATGCCAACGCGGCGTATACAGGTACTGCTCGGAGTAAGCCCGAGAGACACGGTTCACGGCCATTCTGATGAGTTGGTCGAGGCGCCGCTTGATCGGGCTGAGATTGGTGGGGTCCACGATGTTCCTTTCGAGCACCCCTGATTGTATGGAGCGCAGGCGCTCGATCGGCCTGGCGAGACACCGCGGTAGGGTCAAATTGATGACCGACGGAGTGCTCATGGCCAGCGTGCACGAACTCCGGTTGAGCGAGGCCGCGGCGGCAACCGACACCGACCTCGCCCGAGCGGCATCCGCCGCTTGTGTTGTCATCGAACAACGATCTGTTACTGAAGAGCAACGGATTGCAGCACTCGCGGCCCATGCCGACCTTGACGTTGCTATCGAACCGCCTCGTCACCGGCGCCAGAACCATGCGATTACTGCCAGGGTCGCCTCGTTTGACGAGGCCGACCGACTGGCCGATGTCCTCGCCAGCGACGGGTACGAGCGCTGGGAACGGTGGACCGGAGGAGCCCGTGAGTCGTTCCGACGGACGGCGACGATGCTGTCGGTCGGCAAGACGACGGACGTCACGATGGTCGTCCGGATCAGATGGGCTGATCCGATACGACGGAGCACCCTGCAGCGTGCGTTCGTTCCGACATCAGGTGACTGGCACATCGTCGATCTGCCGCGCTGGGCGTGGCCGATCTACTCCGTATTCCGACCGATCCGCCAGGTCGCCGAGCGGATTGGGTTGCGCCGCCGGCACGAAGCCAGCCTCGGCCCATTCCTCAGCACGCCCGATGGCCTGCTCCCGGCCTTGTTCGCCTTCGCCAAGCTGGCGACGACTGACGTGATGATCGATCTGGGGTGTGGCGATGGCCGTATCGCCGTTGCTGCTGCAGAGCAGGTCGGCTGCACTGCCCGCGGTGTGGAGTCCGATCCCGAGTTGGTTGCTCGCGCCCGCCGACGAGTCGAGGCATCGTCAGCTGCTGGCCTGATCGAGATTGTGGCAGGCGACGCACGAACAGTTGACCTCGCCGATGTGTCGGTCGCCTTTGTTTTCCTGCCGGTCGACGTCGTCGCCGACTTGCTTCCGAAATTGCTGGAAAGCTTGCCGGCCGGCGCCCGGTTGGTGATGCACGAACAGAGCGCGCTTCCCGCGAGGCTACAACCAGCCCCGGAGCACTCTGAGCTGCTGGTGTCCTCAGCGGGTGTCACCGTGGCCCATCGTTGGACCGTGAGTTAACGCTCAGGCGTCGACGAGTTCGGGCGCTGCAGCATCGTCGATGCTGTCGTCGTCGTTCAGTGAGGCGACAGGGAGCAACGTGTCGCTTCGTTTATCGAA
>JBLIKS010000262.1:0-4427 GCA_047635555.1 Candidatus Azotimanducaceae bacterium | reverse complement strand
CCGTCACGAACCCCAACGCAACCCGCTCCTGCGGCTGCGGCCAGTCGTTCTCCTGAGCGGCGCCAGATCTCCCGATGCCTGCGTTGCGAGAGCTCCTCGTTGACGGAAGTCAAGGTTGTCGCCTCGCGCCTTGGCCTCGAAAGATCTGATCACCGCCCACTACAACGAAGAACTGATGAAGAAACTGAATAAGACGCCCGCGGTCTGACCGCGGGCGTTTTGCTTTTTCTCTGCTCTTCTCAAACTGAGCGGAGATCAGGTTTTCGTCTCGCAAGGCGCGCTGCGACGACCCTGACTTGCGTCACCGAGGAGCCGGCGGAACGCAGCGAGAAGGAAACCTGGCGCCGCTCAGCTCGTCAGGAGGGTGAGGCGACCGTTGAGTTCGGTGGAGTCCCAGACGGCGTCAAGGCGCTCGACGACCACGCCGCTCGCATCGGTCAGGAAGAGCGCTGGCTCGTAGGTCATCCCGACTGCGGTGACTGCCGGAGCGATGTCGATCCCGGCGTCGTCGGTGAACACTTCGGCGTGCACGTAAATGATTTTGTCGTCAAACAATTCGCGGCTTGCGACCAGTGCATCGAGTGCGGGCGCACAACTGCCGGTTGAGCAGAACGCCGGCGTGCCCACGTAGTACGCCACCGGCTTGCCCATGGTGAGTGCGTCGGTCAAGGACACGGTGTGGAACGGGCACGGTTCGGGCGACAAGGTGCACAGCGAGGCGAGGCCCTGTTCGTCGCCAATCGTCGGTGTGTCGAAGCCTGGGAGCAACTGTCCTGGCGTTGGCACAGCGACCTCGCCGGGTTCCAGGACTTGGAACGATGCGCCTGTGTCGGGACCGCCGTCGACGACGAGGGCATAGACGCCTGGAGTGTCGATCGTGGTCCGAAAGTCGTAGTACGGCGCTGGCGCAACCATCCGCTTGACTGCAGTGAACGCACCGCCGATCGGATTGCCATCGATGTCGACAACGCGTGCGCCGAGCGTGGCCGGGCCGTCTTGGATGAATTCGGCAGCGCCGGTCGACAGCGTGATCGGCATGCGGATCTCGCCGGGGACCAGCACGTTGTTCGGGAACCGCTGGACGAGCGTGAAACCTTCGCCCGACGGGCCCGCTACGCCGCCAGATGAAGCGCCGCCGTCAGAGCCCGAGCCCGAGCAGGCAGCAAGTGCCCCCGACGCGGCGATGCCGGCAATAAAGCGTCGTCGGCTGATGCCGGTTCCGAGTTCGATGAGCCGAGGAAAGTTCGTCATGTAGTCCGCTCGCAAACTGTTGGGGGCAGCGACCGTGACCGAGCGCTGTATTCAGAGGGGCGAGGGCAGTCGTTGCGCTGAGCATCGCGAACGTGCGAATCTTTGCGGGTCATGAATGCACCTGGAAGCCAACTCCCTCTCCGACGATATCGCCGCCGGATACTCGGGTGGGGCGCAGTCGGCGTGATCGGGGTCTTTGCGGTTGGCGCTGCGATCTTTGGGGCCCGCGTCGAGAATGACCTGGAGCGACGCGTCGTCGAACAGTTCAACAATGCTCAAGTCGGGCCCGTGACGGCGAGATTCAGTGGCCAGGACGGCACGTTGCTGTGCCTCGAAGGTGCCGTTGCCATCCCTGACGATCTCTTTGAGCGAAGCCGGGCTCTGTGGGGTGTTGCCTCGCTCGGCCTCGACGATTCCTGCGGTCAGGTTGCGCTGTCGGTGAATAGCGATGCTGCTGGGGTCTTGACCACCGAAGCCCTGGCGACGACCGAGCCAGCGGCCACGTCGCCGTCTGTCAACGCTGAGACGGTGGCCAGCCTTGTCGCCGCGGGGTCCCAGTTCTCGACGTTGCAGGATCTCTTGGGTGACACTTTGCTCGATGTGACTCTCGCTGGCGACGGACCGTTCACGTTGTTCGCTCCGACCAACGAAGCGTTCCAGGCACTCGGACCGGATGCGATCGTCGCGCTTGGACGCGACACCGAACTCCTCACGACAGTGCTCAAACACCATGTGACAGCCGCCGCTGTCACGAGCGCCGATTTCCGCAATGGAGTCGTCGAGATGCTCGATGAATCATCGATCACCGTTGAGGTTGCAGACGGCGTGACGCTCATGAGCGGTGCATCGATCGCAACCGTGACAGAGCCCGACCTCATCGCCGACAACGGGGTTATTCACGCTATCGACCATGTGCTCCTCCCGATTGGAATGACGGCCGGAGCCGAGACCAACGAGCCGATCCTCTCCGCCGAGGTCGTTGACGGCCAGATTTTCCTGCGCGGCACCGTAGCGACGGATGTCCAGCGCATCGAGCTCATTAGGGCTGCCGGTGTCCGGATGAATCCGGCGAATGTCGTCGACGACCTGGTCGTCGACCCCGGTTCCGCTGCGACCGATGCCGACGTCGAAGGTTTCGCCGACCTTGCCTCCGTGATGGTTCCAAATCTGATCAGTGGTGAGGCCACGCTGACCAGCTTGGGCGTCACGCTCATCGGCGTCTACGCGACTGACGAGCAAATCGCGATACTGAAAAGCGTGTCGGCCGATGACGTCACGTTCGACTTGACCGAGCGCGCCGCTGCGACCGAGGCCGACGCGGCAACGCTTGAGGCCGATCTCAATGCGCTGGTGACTGCCAACCCGATTCTGTTCGATCAGCGCAGCACGCAGATCACTGCTGATTCAGCAGCCATCATTGATCGAGTCGCCGCGATCTCGAACCGTGTTGGAGGCCTCGCCATCGAAATCCGAGGCCATACCGACACCGACGGCGCGGCAGCGACGAACCAGCAGTTGAGTGAAGGCCGTGCCGAAGCGGTGAGCGCATTGCTCGTCGACCTCGGGATCGCCGTTGGCGCTCTCACCACCGCTGGCTTCGGCGGTTCGCAGCCGATCGTCGACGCGGCTGGAGTTGAAGACAAGGCGGCCAGCCGTCGCGTTGAGTTCGTCGTCACCGTCCAATAACGAGCACCCAGACAGGAACCGTCGTGCCATACACACTTGCCAAATTCTTCTTGTGGGGTCTCCTCATGGCGCTCGCTGGCGGCGCCATTGGTTGGTTGTTGCGCAGCCTCACATGCCGCGCAGAGGTCGCTCGCGCCAAGGCGATCACGGTCGACAACGACGAACTCGATCGCCTCCGTAGTCGTCTGGCCAACCTCGAACCGGCGGTTGCCGAACGCGATCTTCTCCGTATGGAACTGGCTGATGTCCGTGGCTCAAGTGCAGGCGCACCCGGATTCGCAACGACAGCAAACACCTCAATCGTTCTCGATGAGCTCGTCGGGGATGACGACGCCCCGGAAGCAATGACTGCATTGTCTGCCGATGTGGTCAGCACAGAACGGCCAGCATCGGGACCCGTTGACGGACCAGCAGCCGTGGCCCCCGAAGCCCGTTCCGAGCTTGACCCGGCTGAGGCATCTGCAGCGCTCGGCAAGAAGGTTCGAATTGACGACCTCACTGTGGTGGAAGGCATCGGGCCGAAGATCACCGAGTTGTGTAACGCCATCGGTATCACCACCTGGGCACAGCTGGCTGCCACCGAGGTCGAGACGTTGCAGTCGATGTTGACCGATGCCGGCTCGCGGTTTCAGATGCACAAGCCGGGTTCGTGGCCGGGCCAGGCCAGGCTGCTCGCCGCCGGGCAGTGGGCTGATTTCGCGCAGTTGACAGCGGACCTCGCCGACGGGACCTGAGTACGCGCTCTCGCTGAGTTAGATTCAGCCCCATGAGCAAGCCCCTCGGCCCCTATACGCCTGTCGTTCGCGCCGGCGACTTCATCATCATCTCTGGACAGGGCGGTCTCCTCGACGGCATCAAGGTCGACGGTGGCGTGGTCCCGGAGACCGCGCAAGCAATGAAGAACATTGAGTCGCTGCTCGCCACCATGGGCGCCACCATGGACGACGTGGTCAAGACGACCTGCTTCCTCACCGACATGGAGGATTACGCCCGTTTCAACGCGGCCTACGTCACAGCGTTCGGCAACCATCGGCCATCGCGGTCGTGTGTGGCGGTTGCTGAGCTGCCTGCTGAGTTTGTCGTTGAAGTTGAAGCGTGGGCCTATAAGCCGGTCTGATTCCCGGCGTTGCTGTCGCCAGAGAGTTGCAGTGCCGTGAGCGGTGGCCAGTAGTCTGAGGGAATGCTCGGAGGCATTGCCATCATCATTTTCGTCGTTCTGCTGATTCCGGTCGGGGTGTTGATAACGGGCGCTGTTGCATCGGCCGTGCTCGGAGAAGTGCTGCACCGCGATGGCAAGCGCCGCCACGAAGGCTCCGAACTCCTCGACATTCCTGACTGACCTGGCGTCAATGAAGGGCTGTTCATGACCAACGCTGTTGCTGATCTGGTCATCGCGAACGCGCGGTGCGTAGCAACAATGGACGGCGTCCGCCGTGAGATCTCCGGCGGATGGGTTGCCATCACCGATGGCCTCATCTCTGGAGTAGGTG
>JBLIKS010000261.1:0-4433 GCA_047635555.1 Candidatus Azotimanducaceae bacterium | reverse complement strand
CTTCGCCCATCACCGCGACGAGATGGGCCCCGAAGAACCTGACCTCTCGCTGTACTCGGGCTACCCGATTCCCCCCGATTCGTGGCGGCGCAAGCTGCGGCGTGACGCCACAGGCATCAGCGCCTACAAAAACTTCCGTGGCCTCTTGCGTGCCGTTCGCAAGGGTGCCCTTGAAGCCCAACAGATCTTGATCGTGCAGGTGGTGCTGCTCGGTGCATCGATCGCCGTGATGCGGCCACTCATGTATGCGGTGTGGATCCTCTCCTGGTCGACTCTGTGGCGCGTCTCAAACCGGGCACGATCGATTGCTGAGCATGGCGGCATGATCCAATCAGCCGACCGTCGCTTGACGACGCATGTCGTTCGGCAGAGCCTGATCGCACGCATGTGGATGGTGCCGTACAACACTGGCTGGCACCTCGCCCACCACGTCGACATGGGTGTCCCGTGGCGCAACCTTCCGAAGCTCCATGCCGAACTCGTCGCATCAGGCTGGGTGACCGAAGCAATCGAATACCCGAGCTACCGAGCGTTCTGGAAAGCAGCCACGTCGGCGACGGTCAAGCAGCCCGACGTCGCGGGCGCAGGCCAAGGCCGATCGAGCATGTTGAACTTCGAAGACTGATCAGTCTGATTGAGACGCGACGCCACCTGATCGAGGCGCGTCGGCTGGCGATGAAAGCCGTCGCTGGCGTTCCATCAGGCTGCACCAGTCCCAATCGGCTCCGCCGAGGGCGTGCACGTCGGCCAGGAATTGCGCGACGAGTGCAGTGACCGGCAGCGACACATTCATTGCGCTTGCTTCGTCGAGGACGAGCCCGACGTCCTTGCGCATCAACGTCGTCGAGAAACCGAAGTCGTATTCGCCAGCAATCATTTGCGCAGCCCGGTTCTCCATTTCCCATGACGTCGATGAGCCTTGGGTCATCACGTGGACAACCTTTTCGGGGTCGAGGCCGGCGTTGATCGCGAAGTCCAGCCCCTCGGCGAGCGCTTGAGCAACGCCAACGACACAAATCTGGTTGGTCATCTTGGTGATCTGGCCAGCTCCCGAAGGCCCCATGTGGGTGACCCGCCCGGCGTACGCAGCCATGGTCGGCTCGGCACGAACAAACGCGTCCTCATCGCCACCGACCATGACGGTGAGCGAACCGTTGCGAGCACCATCGACCCCGCCCGAGACCGGCGCATCCAGGAAATGAGCCCCACGGCTGCTGAGTTCATCAGCGAACCGGCGTGCTCCCGTTGCCGAAATGGTTGAGTGGTCGAGCCAGATTGTGCCCGTGCCAATATGAGCCAGCGCTTCGTCGACGACGACTTGCATCTGTTTGTCGGCGGGCAAAGACGAAACGATGACATCCGCGTGGCCCACTGCGTCGGCAACCGACTCGGCGGCTTCACCGGCATGCTCGTCAGCCCAAGCAGCCGAAGCTGCATCCGCGATATCGAACACTTTGACCTCGTGGCCTTGTTCGGGATTGGCCAGATGTCCAGCGATTGGCCAACCCATCCGACCGAGCCCGATGACTGCGACCCTCATGCTGGCATCCCCGGCTTGCCCTGGTCATCGAGCGTGAATCCGCCAGCGAGGCGAGCATTGATCCGCCCTCCGGTGGCCATGGCCAAGATCAACACCATCTCGTCGGGCCGGGGGCCATCGGACACGCCCATCTCAATGGCGTCGTAGTGGCTGCCGACGTACGACCAATCGAGGTGCGTGAGCGGAACATCGAGCCGAGCGCCCATTGGGCCAACTTTCTTCGTCGAAGGAACAATCGACGTACCGCGACCAATGGCGGCGCGCATCCCGCCGCCACCAGGAATGTGCCACATGGCGCCGTGCTCGAGCTCGCCGGCAGCTCCGACGATGGCTCCCTTGCCGTAACTCTCAATGCTGGAGGGGTCGCCTCCGAGGTGGGTGATGAGCTGACCGCCCAACTCTTCGCCGAGTGCGCGCAGTTCTTCTGTGGCCGGCGAGAGGTCCTCGACGTATTGCCCGACGTACGGGTTGCCGACGACGGCGGCGATCGCGCCCTTGAAGAGTGGGGTCGAAGGGACGGGGCCGTGATCGGAACGAATTTCCTCGATCAGACTCACGATCTTGCGAACAGGGAAGAGCATGCAGGGCCTTTCAGGATTGAAGGTGGTGTACGTGCGAGCCGCACCCTAGTTGTGGTGCGCGGCGTACGAGATCCGACGATGAGCGGTTGGGCCACCGATTGCAACGATACTGACGTCGGGCCGATGTGACTGAGGGCAGCCCCGTGTTTCAGTACTCCACGCGCACACCGACTAGATTCAGGGCCGGAACAAGAACGAATGATGGACTTCAAGTAGTGAGTGGCACCCAGGGGAGGGTCGTGACGACATGGTGACCAGGAGAGCAAGAAGTGCCGTCCGGCGCTCGGTCTCGTTCGTCGTCGCCCTGGGACTTGTCGCCGTCTGCTGGGAGCTCTACAAGGCTGTTGGGCCCGACGCCGGAGGCGACATCTTCGGGTGGAGGCTCATTCCCAAGACGAACGACCGTGTGATGCCGCACACCTGGGAGATGGTTGCGGAAATGACGCGCCCCGCCATTGGCCAAGGCGGCGAGCAGGTGTGGCAAGTGCTGCTTGGGTACTCCTGGTACACGTTCCAAATGTCGGTCGCCGGTTTGATTGCCGGCACCGCAATCGGTGTACTGCTGGCGGTGCTGATGGCGCGCTTCCGAATCGTCGAGCGAGGCCTGCTGCCATACGTTGTCCTGTCGCAGACCATCCCGCTGATTGCGCTCGCCCCGCAGGTCACGGCGATTCGTGGCAGCCTTGATTGGCCTCAATGGACATCGGCGGTAGCGCTCGCCGCCTTTCTGTCGTTCTTCCCGATCACGGTGTCGACCTTGCGCGGTTTGCAAGCTGCCCCAGCCGCCTCACTGGAGTTGATGGCGAGCTATGCCGCAGGGTGGTGGACGACCTTACGAAAGCTGCGATTCCCGACAGCGATTCCGTACATGGTCCCTGGTCTGAAGCTCGCTGCAACCGCAGCGGTGATCGGCGTCATCGTCACCGAGATCACACTTGGTGGGCTCCGCGGCGTTGGGTATGCAACGATCGACTACAGCCAGAAGGTCACGTCACAGCCGGCCTCGGTGTACGCAGCAGTATTCGCTGCAGCGGCACTCGGCCTGGTGATGTTCGCCATGATCGTTGGTTGTGAAACGTACGTGATGCGGAATCGTCCGCAGGAGGAGCGAGGGTGACAGACCAACCGGCCGTCAATGTTCGTGGCGCCTCAATGGTGTTCAACGCCGGAACGCCAGGTCAGGTCGATGCGCTCAGCGAGGTCGACGTCACTGTCGATCCCGGCGAATTCGTGTCGCTGATCGGGCCGTCGGGCTGCGGTAAGTCGACCTTGCTTCGCCTGATTGCCAACCTGATCGAACCAACGTCAGGCTCCGTCGAGGTCAACGGCAAGTCTGCAAAGCAGGCATGTGCTGACCAGGACTATGGCATGGCGTTCCAACAGTCAGGGCTGTTCGATTGGCGGTCCGTTGCCAAGAACATCGAGCTGCCACTCGAACTCAAAGGGTGGGACAAAGCCAAGCGTGCGGCGCGCTCACAAGAGATGCTCGACCTGGTCAAGCTGTCTGATCGCGGAGCGCACATGCCGTGGCAACTGTCGGGTGGCCAGCAACAGCGCATTGCCATCGCGCGTGCCTTGGCGTCGCATCCGCCGCTCCTGTTGATGGACGAACCATTCGGTGCACTCGACGAGATGACCCGCGAACACATGCAAGCCGAACTGCTGCAGATCTGCGAGGTCACCAACACCACGGTGGTTTTCGTCACGCACTCGATTCCCGAGGCGGTTTACCTGTCCGATCGCGTCGTGGTCATGTCGGCGGGCCCAGGCCGGATCACCGACGTGATCGACGTTGGCCTCGGCAAGAACCGTGACGAAGGAACCCGCGAGAACGATTCGTTCTACAAGAAGATCACCGAAGTCCGAGAAGCACTACGTGGCGCCGAATTAGGCGACGGCGCGCGCGGGATTGAAGACCGGTGAGCACTGCGATGCGCCGATTCTTCGGAGCGGTTTGGCCGCCACTCGCCTTTGGTGTTGGCTTTCTCGCGATCTGGGAGCTCCTCGTTCGAGTCTTCGACATCCAACCGTTCGTGTTGCCGGCGCCGACCGCGATCTGGTCGGCCTTTACCGTGCGGTTCAGCGAGGTGTTCGACCAGACGCTGGTGACCGGTACGAACGCCTTGGTGGGGTTGCTGATCGGGACCTTCATGGGTGTCGTGATGAGCCTGATCACCGTTCGCTTCCGGCTGCTTGAGGAACTCGTCACGCCGTTAGCGGTTGCGCTCAACGCGGTCCCGATCGTGGTGATCGTGCCGGTGTTGAACAACATGTTGTTCGGCACGACGAGCCAAGTGCCGCGCCGCCTGATG
>JBLIKS010000260.1:0-4438 GCA_047635555.1 Candidatus Azotimanducaceae bacterium | reverse complement strand
GACACGTCGCGCCCAGGGACGAGCCCGCGGTTGTTCATTTCCATGATGGCCCCGAAAGCCATCTCGTCGGACATCGCGAACACTGCGCTCGGTGGATCCGGATGATCGAGTAACGAACTCATTGCCTCCTGGCCGCCGTCGATCGAGAAGTTGCCGCCCTTGAGCATGTCGCCGTCGACGGTCAAGCCTGCAGCGCCGAGTCCGTCGGCGAATCCGCGATACCGGGCCTTGGGCGCCTCGAAGCGCATTGGTTCGCAACGGATCCCACCGATCACGCCGAAGCGTTGGTGCCCGAGCGAGACGAAGAGATCAGCGGCGGTTCGTCCGACTAACTCGTCGTCGATGCGGACTGACGGATGACTGGGCACCTCGGTGCCGATCGTGGCGATGGCCACCCCTCGCGCTGTGATCGATTGCACCTCTTCGGAGGTGACCGGCACGTCGACCAAGACCACGCCGTCGGTGCGTCGCTCGAGTTGGTACGCCTCGCTCAGTAGCCGTGAGAGATCGTTCACCGAACCGACGCCGAGTACGAGCAGGTCGTAGCCAGCTTCGGCACAAATGGCCTCGGTCCCCGCGACGATGGTTGAGAAGTACCAACTGTTCAGATGCGGGATAACCGTCGTGATCGTGCGGGTCTGTCCTGCTGCGAGTCGTGAGGCGGCCGGGTTGGCGGTGTAGTCGAGTGCTTCGGCAACAGCGACGACTCGGGCGCGGGTCGATGCAGCGACATTCGGGAGTCCGCGGAGCGCACGGCTGACCGTGGCGACCGACACGCTCGCTGCAGCGGCGACGTCTTCGATCGTCGAGCGGCGGGTGCGCGGAACATGTGGGGCGAGCAGCGAGGTCGGGTTCATGGTGCTGAGGGATTGGCGATGTTGCACACCGCGCCTCCTGGCGACGTGTGAACCGAAGTGTAGACAATCGGCTCACCCTCGAGAGGACGTAACCTCGCGGCATGACCGCAAATCGCTCAAATGCCGACCGTGCGCGTGCGGCGATCTCGCTGCTCGATCTCACCGATCTTGCCGATGACCATTCCGCCGCCGGAATCGACCGGCTGTGTCAACGCGCTGCCGAGCACCAGGTCGCAGCAGTCTGCGTTTGGCCAGAACACGTGTCGCGGTGTGTTGAACTGCTCGCCGATTCCGGAGTGGGTATCGCGACAGTCGTGAACTTCCCGCAGGGCAACCAGCAGGTTGGCAAGGTGCTCGAAGAGACGCTCACTGCACTGTCGGACGGAGCCACCGAGATCGATGTGGTGATGCCCTACAAGATGTTCCGCAACGGCGACGTTAAGCCGACCGCTGCCATGATCGAGGCGGTTGGCGACCTCGTTGCGCCACCCGGCATCCTCAAGGTGATCCTCGAAACCAGCGAGTTGCCCGACGCAGCCATGATCCAATCGGCAGCCGAACTCGCCATCGGCCTTGGCGCCGACTTTGTCAAGACCTCAACCGGCAAGGCGCCTGGCGGAGCCACCCTTGACGCAGCCCGCGTGATGCTCGGCGTCATTGCCGACTCCGATCGCACCGTCGGGATCAAGCCGTCAGGTGGGGTCAAGACATTCGACGACGCCATGGCGTACCTCGACCTCGCAGCTGAGGTGATGGGTGACGACTGGGCATTGCCCGCCACGTTCCGTTTCGGTGCGAGCAGCTTGCTCGATGCACTGCTCGTTCAAATCGAGACGGGTACGGCCCCCTGAATCGGCCGACTGAGGAGCAGTCGAGTTGGTCGTGGTGCACCATGAAGACGAACACGGTCACGCCGCCGGTGCCCAGCCCCTTGAACACCGCCGCGCTTATTGACAGTTCGCTCGTCGAGTTGTTCGTTCGTCCAGATTCGATCATTGTCGCTTCGGACCATGTCGGGCACTCCTCCATTGCGCGTTCGGACTCACGTGGGGCGATTTGGTCGAATTCAAGTCGACCTGCCGGGTGCACGGAGGGAGGGGATGGGCAAGAGGTGTGATCCCATCCGGGAGGCCACGCGGCCGGCAATGACGTTCGATTCCCGAGATCGGAAGTGGACAACGCGCGTCCATCCACTCGATGCCATCGGAATGTTTCAGAACGACGATGCAACACTGGGTGAGTCAGTCGTCACCGGCTTGCGGTCTTGGCCACGAGTCGTGAGCGCCTTCGGATGGAAGCCGAGCAGGTTTTCCTGGTCGAAACGCTCAACGCCGAAACGAGTGCGCACGAACTCTTTGCTCGAGGCGCTTAAGGCGCTCGAGGCGCTCGAGGATTGAAATGCCGGCCGCAACATCGGTCACGAGTTCGTCTGGGCCCAAGCTGACCTCGGTGTGGCCCATGCTGCGTCGATCAGGGCCGAAAACGACGATGACGTGGCTTCCATCGCTGGAACCACGTCATCGAAAATGCGCCCTCGGTAGGATTCGAACCTACGACACCTGGTTCCGGAAACCAGTGCTCTATCCCCTGAGCTACGAGAGCAGACGGCACACGATAACGCCTGATCAGCTCACTCGGTCGCTGACTTCACTGCCATGAGTCAATTGGCGCCATGGAGCGGCGAATGAATGTCGGTCGCGAATCGACCGGCGTGAGAGGTGGATGCATCGGGCAGACTGTTTGGCGCATGTCAGATCCCATCGCAACACTTTCGACGCTGCTGGCGCCGATCTTCGCCGAAATCAATGGTGGCGCACCGTCCGACCCGACGGTGCGCCCGTCCGACCGTGCAGATGCACAGATTAATGGCGCCCTTCCGCTGGCGAAGCGAGTCGGGTCGAACCCTCGTGAACTCGCCCAGCAGATCGTCGATTCGGGCGTGCTTGCCGACGTCGCATCCGAAGTCGAGGTGGCCGGACCGGGCTTCATCAACGTCACCTTCGCTGCGGCATTCCTGCAAGCGCAGTTGGCCGAAGTGGTGACCGACGATCGGTTGGGTGTGGCACGAGCTGTCGACACCAAGCGCGTCGTGGTCGACTACTCAGCGCCCAACGTCGCGAAAGAGATGCACGTCGGCCACCTTCGTTCCACCGTGATTGGTGACTCGCTCGTGCGGATGATGGAGTTCCTTGGCCACACGGTGATGAGGGAGAATCACATCGGCGATTGGGGGCGGCCATTCGGCATGCTTATCGAGCATCTTCTTGATCTCGGCGAAGACGTGGCGTCCGAAGGGCTGTCGCAGGGCGACCTCGATGGTTTTTACAAAGAGGCGAACGCCAAGTTCAAGGACTCGGAACCGTTCCAAGAACGCGCGCGCTCGCGCGTTGTCTTGCTGCAAAGCAACGACGAGGACACGCTGGTTCTCTGGCGTCGTCTGGTCGAAATGTCGAACGCCTACTTCAACCGTGTTTACACGAAGCTGGGAGTGCTGCTGACAGACGACGATCTGGCCGGCGAGAGCCAATATCAATCGCTGATGACGGGCGTCCACCAACGGCTCGAAACGCAAGGCTTGGTGAGTGAGTCCGACGGCGCAACGGTGGTGTTCCCGGCTGGCTTCAAGAACCGGGATGGCGATCCGCTGCCGATGATCACGAAGAGCAAGACAGGTGCCTTCATGTACGCGACGAGCGATCTCGCATGCGTGGTCGACCGAGTCGAACGGCTTGGGGCTGATCTCATGCTCTACGTGGTCGGGACGCCTCAGGCGAACCATTTGCAGATGGTGTTCGAAGTTTGTCGCATGGCCAGCTGGCTGACAGAGCCGACGCAGGCGGTGCATGTGAACTTCGGCAGCGTGCTGGGAGCTGACGGCAAGATGATGAGAAGCCGTGCCGGTGACTCGGTGAAGCTCGTCGACCTGTTGGACGAAGCTGTTGAACGGGCCGATGCGTCGATCGCAGAGAAGAATCCGAATATGGCAGCCGAAGAACGTGGTGCCGTTGCCCAAGCGGTGGGGATCGGTGCTCTCAAGTACGCGGACCTGTCGACGGACCGCATCAAGGACTACGTCTTCGACTGGGACCGGATGCTCGCATTCGAAGGCAACACCGGCCCGTACCTGCAGTACGCGCACGCCCGAATCTGCTCGATTTTCAGGCGTGCCGATGTCGAGCGGTCGACGGTTCGGGATGCTCGGATCCTGCTCGGCCACACAGCCGAGAAGGCGCTGGCAATGCGGATCATGGGCTACCCGTCAGCAATCGACAACACGCTCGATTCGTACAGTCCGCACAAGCTTTGTACATACGTCTACGAGCTTGCATCCGACTTCTCGTCGTTCTACCAGGAGTGTCCAATCCTGAAGTCTGACGAGCCGATGCGCACAAGTCGTCTTGCGCTCGCCGACCTGACAGCCCGCGTGCTCGAACACAGCCTCGGCTTGCTCGGCATTGTTGCTCCGGAGGAGATGTGACGATGTCTGCGCTGCCATTGCACCTGCTCTCTGACAACGCGCGCGTCGAAGCCGACGGGTCGCTCAGCGTCGGAGGTTGCCGCGTCGACGAGATCGCGGCCGA
>JBLIKS010000259.1:0-4441 GCA_047635555.1 Candidatus Azotimanducaceae bacterium | reverse complement strand
GTCATCGTCGTGTCGGGCAAGGTTGATGAGGAACGCTCACCCGCTGGGATCGCAGCCGGTGTCGCCGAGCGCCTCCCGAACGGCTCCTATATCGGACTGGCTGCGGGTAACCACCTCACGCCCTTCATCACACCCGACGTCATTGCCGACCTGCTTCGCGACACCCTCGGTTGACAGCGATCCGGCTGTGACAGCTGATCTGTAGGGTGAGACAAATGTCAGAAGCTGCCGTCGAGCCGGCCTACCCGGTACCGATGACACTCTCGCCGTCGCGGGTTTCGTCGTTCACATCGTGCCCGATGCAATTCCGCTTCTCAAGCATCCAGAAGCTCCCCGAACCGCCCGGCGTCGCCACCACCAAAGGCACCGTCGTGCACCGGGCCCTGGAGTTGCTGTTTGTTCGTTCGGCCGCCGACCGCACGCCCGACTCCCTCGCCATCGACCTGGCTACCGCGCTCGACGAGTACTCGACACATCCCGACTACGTGGGCCTCCAGCTCGACGAAGCAGGTGCCACATCATTCCGTCGCGAGTGCGAATCATTGATCGAGAAATACTTCGGCATGGAAGACCCGCGTACCGTTCGCGAGATCGGCCTCGAACTCTGGATGACGGCCGACGTGGGCAATCTGCAGCTCCGCGGCATCATCGACCGACTCGAACTCGACGAGCACGGCGGGCTGGTCGTCACCGACTACAAAACTGGTCGAGCCCCGTCGGGGCGCTACGAACAGAAAAGCCTCGCCGGGGTGCATTTCTACGCATTTCTCTGCGAACAGGTCTTCGGCGTGATTCCGTCGAAGATTCGCCTGATGTACCTCAAAACTGGCGAGACGATTGAAACGACCCCGTCCGCACAATCGGTCAGGTTCATCACGACTCGAACGAAGGCGGTATGGGCGGCAGTCGAACGTGCGTGCACCACCGGCGATTTCCGGCCCAACCAGAGCAACCTCTGCAACTGGTGCTCATTCCAACAGTGGTGCCCTGAATTTAACGGCGACCCCGCCTTGGCCGAGACCGAGGCCCGAGCCGCCTACGACGCGTTACTTGCACCGATGCCCGTCAGCCTCAAATCCTGATGGCACCAACAGACGCAGCGCCGGAACCGATTGCCGACCCACCGCACAGCGACGTTCCCGGCCAAGGAGCGTTCGGCCCAGCCGTTGACGCATTCGATCGACGCGTCGACAAGCTCCTCGAGCAAGTTCGCGGTCACCCCATTGCCGACAAAGTCTTTACCACCGCCAGCCATGTCGGTGAGTTCAGCCTCATCTGGCACGCGATCAGCGTTACCCGCGGTCTCGTCAAGGGCCGGCGAGACCAGGTCGTCGTGCTCGCCGTTCTGATCGGCGCAGAGAGCCTCATCGTCAACCAAGGCGTCAAGCGCCTGTTCAAGCGCACTCGCCCCACCACTGATGGCGACGACCGGTTGAAGGTTCGCAAGCCGATGACTTCGTCGTTTCCGTCTGGGCATGCCAGCGCCGCGGCCTTCGCCGCCACGATGCTGACCGCATGGGATGGCAAGCGGACAGGCACCGTGTGGTTCACACTCGCCGGCGTCGTGGGCACGAGCCGCGCCTATGTGCGAATTCACCACGCTTCAGACGTCGTGGGCGGCCTCGTCGTCGGTCGCTTTCTGGGCCTGATTGGTCGCCGCGTCGCTCGACGCATCCTCCCAGCCTGACGCCCCTCTTCACGAACGGCGACACGCCGGACTAGGTGACCACGACCGGCTCGCGTATTCTGACCCGCAATGAGCGACATCGCCTACGACAACAAGATGAGCGACGCCGAGGGTCTGATGTGGCGACTGGAGAAAGACCCGCATCTGTCGTCGACATTCGCTTCGGTAACGATCCTCGACCGCAAGCCCAACTTTGACTTGCTGCGCGAACGCTTGATCCACGCCAGCCACCGCATGCCGCGCTTACGCCAACGCGTGCACACCGCACCGGGCAATGTGAGCGCACCGACTTGGGTTGAGGACTCTGATTTCGACATCAACCTGCACGTGCGCCGCGTCGCACTTCCCAAGCCCGGCACCGAACGCCAACTCTTCGACCTTGCGACACTGCTGTGTGCTGACCCATTTGACCGAACTCGCCCGCTGTGGCAATTCACCGTCGTCGAAGGTCTCAAGGGCAACCGAGCGGCGTTGATCCAGAAGCTTCACCACACCATTGCCGACGGCGAGAGCGGCGTGAAGTTGTCGCTCGAGTTCCTTGACTTCGAGCGCGATGCAATCCAGCCGGAACCACTCACACCTGATGAGATCGCGGCTTCCACCGAGGATCTCCGCGACGGGGACACCAAGGCTGCCGACGCTGTCCGCGACATCCTCGCCGGATCATTACGGCTCCCGCTCGGCATCGTCAAGCAGGTGAAGGGGCTGCTCGGCGACCCGTCGCGCATCCCCGACGCCAGCAGCGCAGCGGCCAAAACGTTCCGCAGCATCGTGAACCAGTTGGGTGACACTGACCCTGCACGTTCACCGCTGTGGACGCAACGCTCGACGCGACGCACCCTCGAACATTCGGTGGCACCGTTTGACGCTACGAAGGCCGCAGCCAAGCGACTCGGGGGCACCCTGAACACGGCGTTCTTAACCATTGCGACCGACGCGGCGGGCGCCTATCACGTCGAACAGGGCAGCCCTGTCGAGGCGCTCCGGGCGTCGATGGCAATCAGCACACGCACCGAGTCATCCGGCGCTAACGCTTTTTCACTCGTACGAATGCTCGTTCCGACCGGCGAAATGTCGCTCGACGAACGATTTCGTGCAATCGAGCAAGCATCTACAGCCGCTGTCAGCGCCACGGGTGGCACACACCTCGACTCAATGGCAGCGGTTGCGGCGGGCCTGCCAACATCGCTGATCACCCGAATGGCGCGCCAACAGTCTCAGACCGTTGACTTCGCCACCTCGAATGTGCGCGGAGCACCAATGCCATTGTTCGTCGCGGGCGCTCAGTTGTTGCACAACATTCCCGTCGGCCCGCTCAGCGGCGTGGCATTCAATCTCACCCTGCTCAGCTACAACGGCAGCTTGGACATGGGCCTCAATACCGACTCGGCGGCAATCGATGACGCACCGCTACTCAAGCGATGTCTCGACGACGCGATCGTGCGTTTTACGAAACTTGCGAAGAAGTAAGCCCCGAACAGGGCCGCTTCGTCAAACGGTTTCGCTGGCGACCGGTTCGATCGTCTCGATGATCACGGCCGGTCGTTCGGCCTCAGTGGTCAGCAGTGTGCGGACGTCGAGCAGAAGGTCGGCGACCTCACCACTGGAGACGAGCTCACGCTGCATCATCCTGGCGAGTGCACCGTCGATTACTCCGACAGCCTCGTTGATCACTGCGTCGTTGGCGTTGCGCTGATCAGTCATTGCTCACACGGTACCCGGCGATTGGACACCGAGCGTGCACCTGCTCCGAGTTCAGAAACCTGTCACACAACCGAAGTAGTGCGGACGTGACCTCAGCGGCCGTGTCCACACGGGATCGTCGCCGAACCCGGCGTCGGGCATACGATGCCGTGCCATGGATCTGCAGGGCAAGAACGTTGTCGTCACCGGTGCTGGCCGGGGTATCGGAGAGGCACTCGCACGCGAGTTCCATGCACGTGGCGCCCGGGTCGCAGTCGCCGACCTCCGTGGCGCTGACGCAGTGGCAGCCTCGCTCGATGGCGCCATTGCCTTCGTGGCCGACGTCAGCACCGAAGCGGGCAACAAGGCCCTCGTCGAAGGAGTAATCGAAGCCATCGGCCACATCGATCTATTCTTCGCCAACGCCGGCGTCGGCAATGGAAGCGACGTGCTCGCCACCCCGGAAGACGACTGGGAGTTGGCGATGAACGTCAACGTCCACGCACACCGTTGGGCAGCTCGCTACTTGCTCCCCGATTGGCTCGAACGCGGCGAGGGCTACTTCTGCTCGACCGCATCAGCGGCGGGCCTGCTGGCCCAGATCGGCTCCGGTCCGTACACCGTGTCGAAGCGTGCGGCTGTCGCCTTTGCCGAGTACATGTCGATCACCTACGGCGACCGCGGCATCAAGGTGACCTGCCTCTGTCCGCAGGGCGTCAACACCGCCATGCTCCACGCGGGCGACGATGCCGTCTCGGGGAGCAACGTGGTGAAGGCCGCTGGCAATGTCCTGGAACCGGCTGACGTCGCCGTGCAGGTTGCCGACACGATCGAGCAGGAAACATTTTTCGTCCTCCCACATCCAGAAGTCGCCGGCTACATGCAGATGAAGGCCGCCAGTCCCGACCGCTGGTTGGGTGGCATGCGTAAGTTGCAACGCACGGTCATGGGCGGCTGACCGCTCGTCACCACCATCCACCACCCATCCACCACCCATCCACCACCCATCCACCGCCTATCCGCCGCCCCGTTCGATCCCGATGCAACGTTCGCCTGCCGCTCTCGCCCGTT
>JBLIKS010000258.1:0-4443 GCA_047635555.1 Candidatus Azotimanducaceae bacterium | reverse complement strand
CAAGACAGAGGCCGCCAGGCGACCGGTCATTGTCTCCTTCTGCGCTGTCTTCGAACCATTCGCTCCGTTTGCATGTGGATGAACAGCTGGATGCCCTGGTCGGGCATCCACACGGTGCCGCTAGCCCTATGCCCGAAGCAGGTCGGCAGGGAAGCGTCGGTCGTACGCTCCCTGGACGTCATCGAGGTCGGCCGGCAACAGGTTGGCTGCCTCGCATCCGGCGACAACGAGACGCGCCTGTTCAACGAGGACCGCGGTGCGCGATGAGAGCCCCGCCGCGTCGAGCCCTTCGCGGAGGAGATGCAGCGCCTCGAGGAGGTAGATGCACACGGTCGGTTGCGTGGCTGCGGCGCGCCGCAGCTCACCGAATGCGAGGCGAACCAGATCGTCGCTGTTGGGCTGCTCGACGAGCACCACGCAGCGATCCCCTTCGCTCTTCATCTCGCGAGGCGGCGGATCTCGGTGGAGCAACTCGGCGAGTACCGCCGCGCTGTGGAAGATCGAGTCCTGTGCCGTGGTCGGATCGTTGATCCCCGTCGACAGCGCCTTGAGTCCGACATCGGCCATCTGGCGGAGCCCGAACGAAATGTCCTGTTGCATCGTGCGGGTGTTCCCGGTCGAGACCGCGCCGAGAATCGCCCGCTCGGTCGCCTCGATGTCTTCGGGCACCGCCGACAGGGTGCACAGAGGTACTCCAGGGATCGCGTATCGGCCCGGGTAGGTGAGGACCCACGCTGTGGTCTCGTCGGCAAGACAGGCGAGCAGCGTGTCGGTATCGATCTGCTGGACCCATCCGGCGCGGTCGAACCGGACGACGTGCGCCGGATTATCCGGCGCAGCGATCGGTGCCGGGGTCGGCTCGTCGGACTCAGCGACGCTCCATTCACGACGGGCATGTCCGGTTGCTTCGTTTTCGACCCGGTCGAGGATCTGGCTGACGTCCATGGAGTGCGCACTGTGGTTCAAGAACGCGGCAATGGAGACGATCGTGGCGATGCCGAGTACGACCGCGATGGCGACTGAGAGGTTCGGGATGACGGCATCGCTGCCGGACTCGCCCGACGAGCGCACTGATCGGAGCACGACCAGGCAGTACGTGAAGGTCCCCATCACCAGTCCCATGACTCGCTTGTTGAACGGGTCTCGGAACAAGGTGTGCACCACCCGAGGCGAGAATTGACTCGACGCCTGCTGGATGATGAGCAGCGAGATCGAGAACGCGATCGCCGCGAACGAGATGGTCGCCCCGGCAACGGTGCTCAGCACAGCGCGTGCGCTGGCCACCGTCGAGGTGGCCCCGAGCGGCAAATCGGCGCCCTGCAACTCGAGCCGGCTGTCGATCCAGATCGTGACCACCGCACCGACAATGCTGATGAGTACCCCCATCACCGGGACGAAGAACAGACTCACCCGGATCCATTCCATCAGTGAGCTCAGCCGGAGGCGCATCCGCCCAGTCTGGCCCCGCCGACACTGCGGTTCAAGGGAGCCTTCGTGACCAACCCGGCAGTAGGCCGTCGATCGCGATGACCCCCGAACAATCGTGCCGGTGATGAGCGCCCCCGGTCAGACGACCGCTACCGCGACTCCGTTGGCGTGTGTCGCGAGAGCTTCAATGTCTACTCGATCACCAGTGACCACTGTTCCGCCCGGCTCGGCGAGAGCGACCACGAGAGCATCCGCAGCAGAACCGGCTCGGGCCCGTCGCCGCAGCTCGGCTGCTCGCCGTGCGGTCGACTCACTCACTGACGGGTCAATGATGCACATCTTCAAGAATCGGTGGGTGTTGGCGTCGCGTCGCGGATCGCCATACAGGGATTCGACGAGAACCATCGTCGGGACGACTGGCGGCCACAGCTCCTGTGCCTTGAACGCCCGGATGAGCGACAGGGCGGTCTTGGTGCGTGCCGAGAGGCGCGACACTCCGCCGCTGTCAAGAACCAGCACCGATCAACCGACTCGGTCGAGTGACCGATCCCGTATCCGTCGCGCGATTGCATCGGCAGTGGTTTGCTGGCGCTGGCTGGGCTCGCCAACTTCGGCGGCGAGTTCGTCGAGGTATCGGTCTGCCTCAGCGAGCGCGTCTTGGCGTTCCAGTTCGGCACGAAGCGCGATCTGGAGTAGCTCAGAGGCCGGGAGGTCGCGCTGCTTCAGTTGTTCGTGGAGGTCGTCGGGCAGGTACACCTGTACGCGTGGCATACGCCTAGCTATACACACTTCACCCAAAGGGCGTGTAGCGCCTATCAACAGCGCGACTGACCCCGCCAAACCACTTCTGGAAGGCGCCGACGCGGTCGCTTGGCTGCGGCGGCGAAGCAGAAATGTTCACGTTTCCGAACGGATCACTGTAGCACCTTTTCATTGTTTCAGTAGTTTCGCAAGGCGGAACTTGTGAACCTGTGCCTGCGCCGATAGAACGTGCACCATGATGGTTTGGATCGATCAAGACCTCGGCGCTGGCCGCTGCGAAGAGGCCACCCCCGACGCGTTTCTCAGCCCATACGACGGCCTCCACGGCATCATCGAATCGACAGAGCAGTGACCAGGCGAACGCCCCTTCATCGACTTCGGATGGCCCGCAAATCGGGCGAGGCCGCAAGCCAAGCTGCCACACCGACAGAACTGCCGACAGAACTGCCGACTACTGCGCAGCGCGACGCCGCACCGTCGAACCCAGATGTCGCGCCGCAGTCGATCTCGTTGACCGAGAAGCCGACGGCGTCAGCGCCTGAACCTTCGGGGAACAAGCTTCCAGGGATTCGCAATATCGTTGCTGTCGCCAGCGGCAAGGGCGGGGTCGGTAAGTCGACCGTCGCCGTCAACCTCGCAATCGCGCTGTCCCAGAATGGGAGCCGGGTCGGCCTCGTCGATGCCGACATCCTCGGCCCCAGCATCCCGGTCATGCTCGGACTGGATGTCGATGAATTGCCCTTAGCTACTGCCGATGGCCGAATGGTTCCTCCTGAACGTTATGGCGTCAAGGCAGCCTCGATGGGCCTGCTGCGAAACGACGACAACCCCGCCATCTTGCGCGGCCCCATGGTCTCCAAGTACCTCCAGATGCTGGTCGCCCAAGTCGACTGGGGGCAGCTCGACTACTTGATCCTCGACCTGCCCCCCGGAACCGGCGACACCCAACTCACGCTCGCTCAGAGCCTGCAACTGTCCGGCGTCGTGATTGTCACCACTCCTCAAGATGTCAGTCTGAAGATCGCTCGACGCGGGCTGCGGATGTTTCAAACGGTCAACGTGCCGATCCTCGGCATCGTCGAGAACATGAGTACCTTCACCTGCCCGCACTGCAGCACCGACACCGACGTGTTCGGTCGGGGTGGCGGCGAACACATGAGTGCCGAACTCGACGTCGCGTTCTTGGGCGCAATCCCACTCGACGCCGACATTGTCACGGGCGGCGACGGCGGCCAACCCATCGTCATCGAACGACCCCAATCCGTTGCCGCCAAGACCTACCGCCACCTTGCCGACACCATCGACGCCCACCTCCAAGGCCTCACCGCTGCGGTGCTGGGTGCGTTCTCTTGGACGTGGGCCACCAACCAGGGCGCACCGGGCTGGTTCGATGCTGCGGCTATCGCCGACGGTTCACCCACGACACCCATTGGGTTCGCCCAACGCGACCAGACCACGCTGTCGGTGCTGTGGGAAGACGGCCGCCACGACGACCTCGATGTCCGCGACCTCCGCCTTGCGTGCCGCTGCGCAGCATGCGTCGAAGAAATGAGCGGCCGCCCGCTCCTCGACCCCGCCACCATTGCTGCCGACGTCGCACCACGCTCCATCACGGGCATCGGCAACTACGCCATCACCATCGCGTGGAGCGACGGCCACAGCACCGGAATATACGCGTTCGACAACCTCCGCGCCCTCGCCGAACGAGACGACACCAAGGTGGTCCAAGATGTCTGAGCTGCCCCCCGACGCTCCAATCCGAATCCGGGCCGAGACGTCGGTCGCTGATCCCGACACCTGCAAGTTCATCGTCGATCGGACCGTGCACCCCGGCGGGCCAGTCGCGTTCGACCGCCGAGGGGCCACCGACTCCTCACCGCTTCCCGCCCGCCTCTTCGTGCTTGACGACGTCTCGGGCGTCGTCGTTGCCGACACGACGGTCTCGGTCACCAAAGTTCACTCGGCGTCGTGGGAGGGGCTTCGGGCCCAGATCGGCGCCGAGATCCGAGCCCACCTCCAGACCGGAATTCCGGCAATCGCTGAAACGTCGCACACCGGACGTGATGACGACCAGGTTCGCGCCGCGCTCGAACTGCTTCTCGAGCGCGAAGTCAACCCATCGATTGCCGCCCACGGCGGCAAGATCTCCATCGTTGAGCTGACCAACGGTGTGCTGTCCATTGCGATGAGCGGCGGCTGCCAAGGATGCGCCTCCTCAACAGCGACACTGCGCGACGGCTTCGAAACAATGGC
>JBLIKS010000257.1:0-4445 GCA_047635555.1 Candidatus Azotimanducaceae bacterium | reverse complement strand
CCCCCGGAGTTGCGTTGTCGACGGTCAGCGGCTCCGGCGAAATCGGATACGCGTCGGCAACGATACCGAAGCCGAGGACAGCAGCGGAAGCCGCCATTAGTGCCAGTGCGAATTTCTTCATCGGTGTTCCTCCCGAAATCGTGGTCGCCCGCTTGAGGTGTGTCCCGGAGCATGATGGACGGTAGCGGTCCTGCGCCGTCTTTCACTCCGAATTTAGTGCGCCCTGTGCACCTTGACCAGGGCGCACGGCGTTCTTAGCAGAATCTTGACATCGTTCCACACCGACCACTGTTCGGCGTATCGCCGGTCGAGCGCGATTCGATCAGCCTGATCGACCCGCGAGCGACCCTCGACCTGCCACAGACCGGTCATACCGGGGCGCAGGGACCGATACAGCCTCTGGTCGTGCTCCGGGCGAAGCCCCAGCTCGTCGGGGAGCAGCGGTCTGATGCCGACAATGCTCATGTCGCCCCAGAACACGTTAACCAGCTGTGGAAGTTCGTCGAGGCTCGTCTTGCGCAGCACCCAACCGGCCTTGGTAATTCGAGGATCGTCGGCGGCGATTTTGAAATCGTTCTGCCGATAGCGCTGGCGCTCCTGCTCGTTCGACAGCAACTCGGTGTGAGTCCCGCACCTCATCGTCCGAAATTTCAAGACGTTGAAGTGCTTCCCGCTGCGCCCCACCCGCGTCTGGGTGTACAGAATCGGACCGCGGCTCGTCGTCACGACGAGAGCCATGATGACGAGAATCGGCACGATCAGCAAGATGAGGACGACCAAAACAATTGCCAGGTCAATGACGCGACGGATGACGCGCTGCGCAACGGTGAGTTCGCTGGCCCGGACAGCTACAAGACCAGGTGCCAAAACCGTCTTCGCCGTGTTGTTCGCCATCTCGTCGCCGATTCCATCCGCCCGTCACCCCATCCCCCCGCCATACAATCCGGTCGCGCACAACGGTGAACACACGTTAGCGGCCAGAGGCCGTCATCGATTGGCCAACGGCTGCACGACGAGGACGGGCTGAGCATCAGCTCCGGTTACGCCGGGAGGAAGCGCGAATCGAGCCTCAATGGAGACAGCTCGCCCGGGAGGAATTGTCACAAAGTAGCTATGCGCGGTCCAACCGGCTTCGTCTTGACTCTCGACTCTGGCTGGATCGCCGTCGACCGTCACCGACGTCAGCTCGGAGGGGCCGTACATCGTGACAAACAGACGGCTGGTGCCTGACGGCAAATCGATGAGATTCCCGATCACATATGCCGGCAGCCCCGACTCCGGCGCCGTGTTGAGCAGGTCGACTGTTGCGACGAGCTCGCGTCCCGAGGCTGATCTGATGACCTGTACATCCACGTCTCGCTTGAGGAAGACGTCGATCTTGTTGCCGGCGGCATTCGAGAGCGCCAGCGAAAACCCGGCGTCGTCACCCATCGCCGGCATGCTTCCGAGCAGACCGATGCCGTCAAACAGCGCTTGCTCGTCGGTGTCTCTCGTCCACACCAACAACCGGCGCTCAGAGATCAACGGCGCAAAGTCGCTGGCGAGCGTCGATGGCTCTGGCAGCGACCCGACCTGCAGACGAGCAAAGACCACTGTCGCCAAAGTGTCGAGTGCGTCGATTCGCTGCTCGTTGGCCCCGACAACTGCAAACTCGTACTGGTCGCGCAAGATGTACTGCGCTACGTCGTCAGGATCCAGAGTGACACCGAGCCCTGGGATGTCAACCGGTCCGCCGTACCGCATGAGCGTCGCGACCGTGTATGGGTCCATCACAATCACGCCATCAATATGAGAACCACCACTGACCGGATACAAGATCGACGCGACCTCGGCCACGGCGGGAAAGTGTGGCGACATCGTTACGTTCGACCAGGCCCGACCTGTGATCGTTCCCGATTCGCCCGAGTTGAATCCGTACCTTCCGTACCGTTGGACAAACTCATCCGGGCAGTCGTCGCAGACCGCCATCTGTTGAGCGAGCACCGCTTCGAGATCGGATCTGCGTCCCGTCTCGACAACTCGGAATGCACCGTCGTTGAGCAAAAGCTCTGCGTAGTTGCCAACGAAGCCACCGAGCCCGCGAGTTTCGGCCGGTGTCGTGAATAACACCAGATAACGCCGGTCACCCTCACCACCGAGCAGGCGCGGAGCAACCTTGACGGCATCAATCGCGTTCTGCAGCCGAGGCTCTTCCGAGTCGAAGTCGATCTCGAATTCGTCGAGTTCTGCCGTCAGCCGGTCGGCCAACCAAACGGATCGCACGTCGTTGGTCGTGGCGCGGAAATCGTTCAGTGCTGCCTGAACTCGACGAAGGGGCACCTCGGCACGACGAATCGCGTCCAGATCGATCGCTCCATCAGTAACACGCAGCGAGGCTGGATCGACGGCCCGCAAGGCTGACGCAGCCTCCTCCAAGGTGGTCGCAGCCGAAGCCGACAAATCGATGCCGGCGCGAAGGTTCTGAGCAATCACCGGGGTCAGGCGCGCAGGCCACGCCAATGGACTACTCAGACCGTCACCGACGCGCCCGAACGATGTCGCAGCAGCATCGAAGCGGTCAGCGGCCGCGAGGTAGTCACCTTTGCCGAGAAGGTCGACGGCGGATCGAGCCTGATCGACCGCAGCGCTCGCGTCATCTTTCACACCGGTGCCGGTTACCGCCAAGCCAGCTGCCGACACGATCAGGAACACGATGACGGTGCCGAGAACAGCAAACGCCGATCGCCGAACCGTTGCTGGAAACGACACCATCGCTCCCACGACCACGACAGCGCACGCGATCGTTCCGACAACTGCTGAGCCTCCAACCGAACCTCCGAAATTGGACCGGAATAAGACGTTGACAGCGACGCCGGTGAGCACGACGTTCAGAAGCGGGCCGTCGCGTCGCATCGCAGCGATTGCCCCACCGGCCACGAGCGCCGCAGAACCCAAGATGATCATCACGATCGAACCCGACGTCACGGTTGCGATTCCGAGCGTTATCAGCGGAATCCACCAGGGTGTTGCGGATCCGCACAGCACTACAGAGGCGACGGCGACCACGACCAGCACGACATCGATGGCAGAGGATCCGGTTGGCGATGCTCCGGTAGCGGCAGCGCCCAGGGCGGCGGCGATCGCTGCAACCGCAACACGGAGCGACGGCAACGACGGCCGAATGGCGGCCCCGTCGAGGCGAAGCAAACTCGCGACCTGCGAGGTCAGCGGGTCACCGGTTCGTTTGGTCATGCAGGCAAGATCGTAGGGCGAGAGTGACGCGTCAACGACGCGGCATCAACAAGGCACCGCCGTCGACCACAAGTTCCTGTCCGGTTGTCATCGGTGAACGATGTCGATCGGCAAGAAAAAGTACGGCGTGCGAAACAGCTTCGATCGGAACTGCCGATGAACCGAGTAGGTGCAACGGAGTCCACCGGTCATCAGGATCGAGGGCCTTGTCGACCGTCCACGCAGGTGCGACAGCGTTCACCCGCACGCCCTTCTCGGCCATGTCGCCAGCGAGATCGGTCACCAGCTTCCGCAGCGCTCCTTTGGTCGTGCCGTACTGCACCCACCTCGAACTCCTGGAGCTGTGAATTGAGGTGAGGAACACGATGGAACCGCCTTCCCCACTTACCAGCGCTGGCGTGAGTGCCCCTGTGAGCGTTGTCGGACCAACGACGTTGACCTCGAGCATGCGACGGAACGCATCCATCGTCACGTCGGTCACGTCAGCAACCTTGTCGTTGTGCCCGGCGTTGTGAACGAGAACGTCGATCGTCGAAAGCGTCGACGCGAACCGCGAAATCGACGCAGTGCTGAGCAGGTCGACGCAATGATCGCTCACGAGTTCGGCCCAGGTGTTGGCACTCGACCGCGCCTCGGTACACGCGGCGAGCCCACCTGCGTCGACGTCGAGAGCATGCACCCTGGCGCCTGCCGAGGCAAACGCGTCCACCAGCGCCGAACCGAGTACTCCGGCTGCGCCGGTAATCACCACCACCTGCCTCTCGAACGCGCCATCACCACCGGGCGCAGCGACACTCCACGACGCCGGGGCCGGTTGCTCAAGCGCTGCTGCGACTGCTCTCGTCAGGAGATGAAGACGCCGCCGAAAACTGTTGAATCCCGCTCTGCGAACCTGCACAGCTGAAGTCTGGCGCACGGTAGCGATCGAGTTGAAGTCGCAGCTCCGCTGTCACCGCACTAGCGTCTCGATGCGATGACAAGCTACGCGGTAAGACACGACAACATCGTGCACGACACGATCGATGGCGAGGTACTCGCAATCCGAAGCGACACGGGTGCCTACTATTCGATGACGGGCGCCTCCGCGACGACCTGGGTGGCGTTACTCGCCAGCCAGCCCTTCGACCATGTGGTCGACCAAGTTGCGCGACACCACAACGTGGGATCGCAAGAAGCCGCTGAAGCGGTCCACGCCTTCGCCGAATCACTCGTTG
>JBLIKS010000256.1:0-4449 GCA_047635555.1 Candidatus Azotimanducaceae bacterium | reverse complement strand
GTATGCGGCCGCGGCGTTCTACGAAGAACTGTGACTCGTCTGTGCTGGCGTCTCGGCCAAGCGCCGGGCTCGATCGACCCGCCGTATCCACGTCCATACCTTACTTATCGCAACACATCACGAGCATCGAGGTGCCTGACGATTTTGATTCGCTGCTCACGATCGGCCTCGCGTTCGCTCAACGAACGCGGTCCGCAACCGATTGACGCCGCTCAAGAGATTGCTCGCGAAGTCATCGCGCAGGTTCAGTCGGCGCTTGACGACGTCATAGACACTGAGCATCTTTTTGTCGAGGTAGATCGAGACCGCATTGATGCCGTCGTCCGGACGGGCCCGATAGTCCGTGGCCTGGGTCAGCGGGTCGCTTTCGCGCTGGAAGTAGTACAGCGCCAGAGACTGGCGGCCAACATGGTTGGGACAGGTCATTGGATCCGGATGGCCGTGGTACGAGGTCTCGTCCGTGGTGAACACAACGAGCCGGTTCCCGATCGGGGCAACCCGTTCGACGCATCGGCTGCGGTCTTGGTCCCAGAACTCTAACTGACCGCCCCAATCGGCGTCCCATTCCCGATTGAGGTACACCAAAATGTTCACACGGCGTCGCCAGTCGAGGTGCGTGTGATGTGATGTGAAGTCAGCGTGGAGGTTGAGGTAGCCGCCGCGGAAGCTCTGATGCAGGCCGCCGCCGTCCATTTCTGGGTCAGCAAGAAGCCCGCTGAATCCGGTCAGTTGTTCGAGGTATGCAACAAAGCGATCTGAGGAGAGCTCGCGGTGGATCTCGCGCAGCGCTGCATCCCAGGTGTCGGGTTTCTGGTTTGCGTACTTGCGCTCGTTGATGTGGAGATAGCTCTTCCAGGAGGCTTCATCTATCGGCGGGAACCCGCTGCACGCTCGCTCGAATGCGCCCTGATCCAGCAGCCCGTCCAGCACCACATGCGAAAATGGGGCAGCTGAGGCGTAGCGCTCGCGGTCGGTGGCGAGCGTCGATTCGAGTCGAGCCAGTTGCACCATCTCGGTCTGTAATTCGGTCATCTCTGTTCCCGTCCTTTACCGGCGATTCCATTGCCAGCAGTCGAACTATATGACGCTGCTACTTCTTTTGACAAATGAACGCCATTAGAGTGTCGCCTGTGCGGAATTTTTCATGCGAGCAATCCGGCGACACATGAGCGGGCCAAAACTGCTCATATTCATTCCTGCTTACGATGCGATGCTTCATATCGAAAGCGTGATCGAGCGAATTCCGCGCGACCTTGCACCCGAGTTCGACCCAACGATCGTGATTATCGACGACGCGTCGAGTGACGCAACTGCCACCGTTGCAAGTCGCGCGCTCGAAGCAAGCGACCTCACCTATCCCTGGGAGGTCCTGGCCAACCCGTTGAACCTCGGGTATGGCGGCAACCAGAAGCTCGGATACCGGTACGCCATTGCGCATGGCATGGACGTCGTGGTGATGATTCACGGTGACGGGCAATACCCACCTGAGGCCACGGCCGCCATTGCTCGCGCGGCCCTCGGCGCCGGTGCCGCATTCGGTTCCCGGTTCGGAAAATCCAACGCTGCGCTTGCCGGCGGCATGCCGCGCTACAAGTACGTGGGCAACCAACTCCTCACACGCCTGCAGAACCGACTGCTGTCGACCAACCTGACCGAATTCCACTCCGGCTTCCGCGCTTACTCGGTGAACACGCTGCGTCAGATCCCATTCGACCTGTGCGCGAACGACTTCCACTTCGACACGGAGATCTTCATCCAGTGCATCCGCCTCGGCATCGACATCGCCGAGTTCTCGATCCCGACGCGCTACGGCGACGAGGTCTGCCACGTCAACGGGATCCGCTACGCCCGCGAGGTCGTCGGCCAAAGTGTCAAGTCGAAGTTGCAAGAGTTCGGCTTGGCCTACGAGCGCAAGTACGACATCCATCCGCCCGACGACCCGTACGAGTCGAAGATCGGTTTTGACTCGCCGTCAGAATCTGCGCTCGATGCCGTCCCCGATGGATCCCGGGTCGTTGACTTCGGGTCATCGGCCGGGCACCTCGCAAGCCAATTGGCCGGGCGGGGCTGCACGGTCATGTGCGTTGACCGCGAGTTTCCCCGATCGTGGGTCGAACACCCGAGTATCGAGTTCGTCAAGGGCGATCTCGATGACGGCATCCCCGACATTATTGGTGATGTCGACGTCGTTTTGATGCTCGACGTGATCGAACACCTGCGGGCACCTGAGCGGTTCGTTGCGCAACTCGTCGACTTCTGCAAGGAGCATCGCGTTCGCCAACTCCATGTGAGTACCGGCAATGTCGCCTTCCTCCCGCAGCGGTTGATGCTCATGTTCGGCCAGTTCAATTACGGTCCGCGTGGCATCCTCGACATGACCCATACGCGACTCTTCACGGTGGCGTCGTTTCGGCGGCTGTGGGAACAGTCCGGGTTCGTCGTCGAAGCGTTCGATGGGATTCCGGCCCCGTTCCCGCTTGCGTTGGGTGCCGGAAAGGCTGCCGATGCGATGCTCACCGCCAACCGTGGGTTGATCAAGCTGCGGCGGAGCATGTTCAGTTACCAGGTCTTTGCGACCCTGCGTCCGCCGGTTGACCTCGACGATCTCATCGACGCATCCCGGATGCAAGGCGGGGCACTCACGGCCACGCGCAGCAGTCCACATCTGTAGTCGGCAGGTGGGGGTGGGTGTGGGGGCCCGAATTATTCCCGAAATCGGTGTGAATCTTGAGTTGTTGTCGCTCAGCATTGTTGTACTTAGTGTGTTTACATGTCTACGACGACGTCCACTCGCCTTCCTATTGCACACCTTCCGTCGCCTGTTCTGCCCGGAGCGACCGTCACGTTGATCCTGTCCACCGATGAGCTACGCCGCGCCGTGCACGCTGCGACCGACGACTTCGGCGGCCGCTTGCTGCTGACCGGCGGCGACGAACAGGGCCTGGGCGCCGTTGCCCGCGTCCCCAACGTCGGCAACCTTCCCACGGGCGAAGCAGCTGCCATCGTGCGAGTTGAAGGACGCGCCCGGATCAGCGCGGTGCATTCTGAGGCGGGCAGCGCCTCGCTCGCCGACGCCGAACTGCTGATCGACGGTCCAACAACATCGAGCAACGATGCTGCGGTCCGCGAGCTGCGCGCCACGCTCGAATTGATTGCCGAGCAGCGCAACTCGCGTCGGCTGCCTGAACTGCTCCGCACGGTGCAGGACCCGGGCGCGCTCGCCGACGCAGTTGCACTCTGGGCCGAGTTCGGCGATGACGACCGCCTCGTTGTCCTGCGTGCTGTCGATGTCGGCGACCGCGTGAACGCGATCCACGCGTGGGCACGTAATCATCTCAACGAGCTGCAGGTCGCTGAGACGATTCGCAATGACGTCAGCCAAGGCATGGACAAGCAGCAACGCGATTACCTCTTGCGCCAACAGATGAACGCGATCCGCAAGGAGCTCGGCGAGGGCGACGAGGACGTGACCGACGAGTACCGCACCAGGCTCACCGACCTCGACGCGCCTGAATCGGTGAAGACGTCGATTGCCAAAGAACTCGACCGTTTCGAACGGATGAGTTCGCAGTCGCCCGAGCACTCGTGGATTCGGACGTGGCTCGATCGCATCTTCGAGATGCCGTGGGGTGAGCGCACCGACGACAACGTCGATCTCGTCGACGCCCAAGCCATCCTCGACGCCGACCACTATGGCCTCGACGAAGTGAAGGACCGCATCATCGAGTTCCTCGCGACTCGCAAGTTGCGTCGCGACCGCGGTCTCGATGCTCGAGTCGATGCCGACGGTGAGCGCACGGCGCGAGGGCAGGGGTCAGTCATTACTCTTGTCGGCCCTCCCGGCGTCGGCAAGACCAGCTTGGGTGAGTCAATTGCTCGTGCGATGGGCCGCGAGTTTGTTCGTGTGGCCCTCGGCGGTGTGCGTGACGAGTCGGAAATCCGTGGCCATCGGCGTACCTACGTTGGCTCGCAGCCGGGCCGGATCGTCCGTGCACTGCAAGAAGCCAAGACGATGAACCCGGTCATTCTGCTCGACGAGGTCGACAAGATGGCAGCGGGCGGCTGGTCGGGCGATCCAACCGCTGCACTGCTCGAAGTGCTCGATCCGGCGCAGAACCACACGTTCCGCGACCACTACCTGGAAGTCGATCTCGACCTCTCCGAAGTCGTCTTCATTGCCACTGCCAACGTTCTCGACACCATTCCTGGCCCGCTGCTCGATCGCATGGACATCGTGCGGCTCGACGGGTACACCGAAGCCGAGAAGTCCTTCATTGCTCGCCGCTACCTACTGCCCCGCCAGATCGAGCGGTCTGGTCTGCTGCCAGATGAAGTGGTCGTTGACGATGTCGTGATCAACGAGATCATCTCCGGATGGACTCGCGAAGCCGGCGTTCGCTCACTCGAGCGCGAACTCGGTCGGTTGGTCCGCAAGGTGACCTCGAAGGT
>JBLIKS010000255.1:0-4460 GCA_047635555.1 Candidatus Azotimanducaceae bacterium | reverse complement strand
ATTACGTATGGGGCCTGACCCCATACGTAACTATCTGTTGGCGCGGTACCAGTTGATGAGTGCGTTGGTGCTGCTGTCGTGGGCGTCGGGAATGGGCTGACCGGTCAGCTCGGGTGTGACCTGGTTGGCGAGCTCCTTGCCCAGCTCGACGCCCCACTGGTCGTAGCTGTTGACGCCCCAGATGGTGCCCTGCACGTGCACCATGTGTTCATAGAGCGCGATGAGCTGACCGAGTACCGACGGGGTGAGTTGCTCCGCGAGAATCACCGTATTTGGACGGTCGCCTTCGAAGTTGCGCCATGGCTCGGCCTCATTGCTGCGGCCAAGGGCGAGTGCTTCGGACTGTGCGATCAGGTTCGCCATCAGTAGGTCATGGTGTTCTTGATGATCGTGATGCGGCTTAGCGAACCCGATGAAGTCGACGGGAACGACGCGGGTGCCCTGATGGATCAATTGGTAGAACGCGTGCTGCCCGTTCGTCCCCGGCTCGCCCCAAACGATCGGGCCAGTGTTGTAGTCGACACGTTTGCCCTCGATGGTCACCGACTTACCGTTCGACTCCATATCGAGCTGCTGAAGATAGGCAGGGAAACGGGCCAACTCGTTGGCGTATGGCAGTACAGCCTTGGTGTCAAAGCCAAGACCGTTGGCATACCAGACGCCCAGAAGCGCCATCAGCACCGGTGCGTTCGCTGCGAGCGGAGCAGTACGAAAGTGCTCGTCGATCGTGTGAAACCCTGCGAGGAACTCGCGGAACCGGTCCGGTCCAATGGCGAGCATCAACGACAGCCCGATCGCCGAGTCGACCGAATAGCGACCGCCGACCCAGTCCCAGAAGCCGAACATGTTGTTCGCGGCGTCGATCCCGAAGTCGGCGACGCGCTCAGCGTTGGTCGACACCGCCACGAAGTGATCGGCGACAGCGTCTTCGCCGAGTGCATCAACCAGCCAAGTCCGGGCAGTCCGGGCATTGGTCAACGTTTCGATTGTGCCGAACGTCTTTGACGCAACGATGAACAGCGTCGATGCCGGTTCGGCGTCGGCCAGGACACCGACAATGTCGGCGCCGTCGATGTTCGAGACAAACGAGCAACGCAACCGTGGGTGGCGGAAAGCACCAAGCGCCTGCTCTGCCATGGCCGGCCCCAGATCCGACCCACCAATACCAATGTTGACAATATGGGTGATCCGTTCATCCGCTCGAATGCGCTCAGCAAAAGCCGACATCGAGTCGAGTACGGCGTGCACGTCGGGGACCACGTTCTCACCATCGATCATAAACGTCGACCCCGCAGGCATGCGCAGGGCCGCATGTCCGACGGCGCGATCTTCGGCCACATTGATGTGTGCACCGGCAAACATGGCATCGCGTCGTCCTTCGACATCGCTGTCTTGGGCTAACTCGAGCAGGGCGGCAAGAATGTCGTCGTTCAGGCGGTGCTTCGAGTAATCGATCCGGAGGTCGCCTGCTTCCACGACGTAGCGAGTCGCTCGACCGGGATCTGCTCCAAACAGCTCCCGGAGATGTACCGGGCGAGCGAGAGAAGCGAGCGCATCGAGATCCATCCCGCCAATGTAGGGGCCAATGCGCCGCCACGCCCGGGCTTGTCAGCCCGGCAATTTGGCAGCTGCTGCAGGGTCGACAAACAGCGTGGTCGCTGAACGGCGAACGTGGCTGACCGGAATCGACCGATCGCGTTCCAGCCAGCGGCGCACCATGTCGGCCTTCGACTTACCGGTCGTGAGGATCAAGCGGCCGCGGGCATGGTTCACCGGCCCCGGGGTCAGCGTCATCCGCCCACGACCGTTGAAGTCGCCAACCATCGCAACATTGTTCGCACTACTGACGACCGTCGCATCAGGATGAGGAACCGGCGGCCACGAGGCTGTGTGCCCATCATCGCCAAGCCCGAGGTGCACAGCGTCGAAACGATCAGGCAGTGTCTCGGCGTAACGCATCGCCGCAATGCCGAGGTCGTCGCCGGCAACCGGCATCAGCATCGTCACCGTCGGCATGAACCACAGCTGGCTGGCGTTGCGGTCCTCGTGGCCATCGGGGGCGACGCGTTCGTCAACCTGCCAGACAGTTAGGCAGTCCCAATCGAGATTCTCATGCACGAGCGCCGCGAGCATCGATGGCGCAGTCGAGCCACCGCTCACTGCGAGTGAGGCACTCCCCCGACGTCTGATGGCCCCACGGAGGCGGACTGCAAGCGACCGCGCCACGTCTCCGGCCGGGTCGTCGGAGACACGAACGGAAACCGACCCGTACTTCACGACCTTGACGCGTTGAGCCACAGTTGCAACCTAGTTGTCAGCAGACCGAACTCGTTGTCCCGGACCCAAGGGCGTCGACAGCCCGATCGAGGCGTACTGTACGGCCAGTGAGTGAGCAGACAGAACGCAACGGGGTCCGGGTCGGCGTCGCAGCCTTTGCGCTGTGGGGCCTGCTGACCATTTACTGGAAGCAGCTTTCAGGGCTCGATGCTGTCGAACTGATTGCTTGGCGCATGTTCACCGCAGCCATGGTGATGGCCGTCGTAACGACCGTACGCGGCACATGGCCAGCGATCATCGCCGCCTTTCGGTCACGGGCGACCGTTGCCAGGCTGATCATTGCTGCGCTCCTCCTCACGGCCAACTGGGGCAGCTACGTCTGGGCCGTCATCAACGACCGTGTCATCGAAACTGCGCTCGGTTACTTCATTGCCCCGCTGGGCACGATGGCCATCGGCGTGCTCGTCTTAGGCGAGCGAACGACTCGTGCACAGAAGATCGCCTTCGGATGCGTTGCTCTCGCTGTCGTGATCTTGACGGTCGGAGCGGGGCACCCGCCGTGGATTTCGCTGGTTCTGGCAGCGACCTGGAGTTCATACGCGCTGAGCAAGCGCAATATGCCGCTCGGAGCTATCGACAGTTTGACCGGCGAGACGTTCGTGCTCGTGCTCCCCGCCGCAATGGTGCTCGCTGTCCTCTCAGGCCGCAGCAGCAGTGCGGTCAACACCGCTTCGTCAATCGACTGGATCTTGCTTCTGGGGACCGGGCTCATCACGGCGATCCCGCTGATGTTGTTCGCATCGGCAGCCAAGTCGATTCCGTTCACCCTGCTCGGACCACTCAACCTGATCGTGCCGATGATCAACTTCGGTCTCGGCTGGGCGCTGTACAACGAGCCGCTGCCGCTCAATCGATTGATTGGATTCGCCTTCATCTGGCTCGCACTCGTGGTCGTCATGACCGACAGGATTCGGTCCTACCAGCGCGTTGCGCGGCCTCGACCTCCGATCAGCGATGAAGCAGCGACTGACTCAACCAGTGCGGGGCTCATCACCTGACCGAACAGCAGCAGTATCGTCGAAGCGATGCAGCCGTCTCCCCGCCGTGCCTCCGCCCTGCTGGGCCTGTTCGTCGCCAGCATCATGTTGGCAGGTTGTTTTACCTCAACGGCCGACTTCAAGTCGGATGCCGAGGCGTTCATCGCCGACAAGGTCGCCGCCGAACTGGATGTCGTCTTCGAGTCGGTGAACTGTGATGCACCTCTCGATCAGGTTGTCGGCACAACCTTTGCATGCACGGCGATCACCCTGGATGGTGACGTCTATGAGTTCAATAACGAGATCGATGAACCCGGCAAGTTCACCGTCAACATCTTCCGACGCCCCTGATCGGCGCGGGCGATGCCGCCACTCCATCGGAGATCCCAAGCCCTCGTGACCCCTGTCTGCCAAGATGCACTCGAACACATCGAACCGCAACCTCTGACAGGACTCACCTTCATGAACAAGACATTCACCGCCTTTGTCGCTGTTGGCGCACTCGGCCTCGCGGCCTGCGGCGGCGTTGACCGCGACGGTACCCGTGATCAGTTCATCTCCGACATGCAAGAACTGGGCAACACCGCCGACGGCGACTGCATCGACCAGGTGCTCGCGGCTTACTCCGACGATGACATTGAAGCGCTGTCGGAAGGCTCGGAGAATGCAACCACCCAAGCCCTAGCCGAAGAATTGATTGCCTGTACCGACTTGCTCGGCGGCTAATCGTCTCGCACCTTTGCGGGCAGAGTGGAAAACGACCAACGGCCGCCGGTTCCCTCGGAGGGAACCGGCGGCCGTTGCCGTTTTCAGGTATTCAGCCCGTCAGACGGGCGAATGGATCAGCTCCCGTAGGCGCCGCCCTGGCCTTCGAAGTCGACCAGGTCACCGGTCGCCACGAATGCGAGTTCGCCATCGACGATGGAGACCTGCTGCAACTGGGCCGACTCGGTCCAGTAGGCATCGTTGACTCCGTCGAGCTTCAGCGTGCCACCGAGGAGGAGATCGCTGGAGGTGTCGGCGTTCCACATGGCTGCCATCAAGTTGACGCGGTTGAGGCCGCCTTCCAACTCGGATGCCGAGCGGAGCACACCGACGAGGAACTCGCCGTACAAGTAGCCCGTCGAGTACGAACCATCGGCACAT
>JBLIKS010000254.1:0-4461 GCA_047635555.1 Candidatus Azotimanducaceae bacterium | reverse complement strand
CCTTGGCGACCGCGTCGGTCAGTTTGTTCACGAAGTCGTCGTGCACCTTGGCCCCGGCGATCACTCGGCACGGGGCGGTGCAATCTTGCCCCGAGTTGTAGAACGCCATGCCCTGGAGCATTTCGACAGCGGCATCAACATCGGCATCGTCGAAGATGATGACCGGCGCCTTGCCGCCCAGTTCGAGGTGGACCCGCTTGAGCGTTTCGGCCGATGACCGAGCGACCGACTTGCCTGCGCCAACGCTGCCGGTGATCGACACCATGGCGATACCGGGGTGCTCGGTGAGTGCCACGCCCGTGGTGCCGCCTTGGCCGCACACCACATTCACGACGCCCCGCGGGAGCACGTCGGCTGTCAGCTCAGCGAAACGCAGCGCGGTGTACGGCGTGAGCTCCGAGGGCTTGAGCACGACCGTGTTGCCAGCGGCGAGTGCGGGACCGAGCTTCCATGTGGCCATATTGAGGGGATAGTTCCATGGGGTGATCGAGCCAATGACCCCGATTGGGTCGCGGCGAATCATCGACGTGTACCCCTCGAGGTACTCGCCAGCGGCCTTGCCTTCGAGGAAGCGACAGGCAGATGCGAAGTAGCGCCAGTTGTCCTTTGTGAGGTCCATCTCGAACTCGACGATGCCGATCGGCTTGCCGACGTTCAGGCATTCGAGTTCGGACAGTTCATCGATGTTCTCCTCGACGATGTCTGCGACTCGATGAAGAATCTCGCTGCGTTCGCGCGGCGTGATGCCAGCCCAGCCGCCGAACGCTGCGCGTGCGGCCTGTACCGCGGCATCGACATCGGCGGCAGAAGACGACGGCACTTCGCCGAGAACCTCGCCGGTCGCCGGGTTGAGAACGGCGTCGGTGGCGCCGTCCTGAGCGGGCTGCCAGTCGCCGTTGATGAAGTTTGCGGTTGCCAGTGCCATGGCGGTGCTCCCTAAGAAGTGGTCGAGTAGCCGAGCGCAAATGTTTGCTCGACACGACGGAAGTCGTCGTGTTACGTTCATATTCACACGATTTACGTTGCATATCCAGTCCCTAATCACGGATCAAGTTGTTGCGTGCGTCAATACTCGACTGGGCGACACCCATGCTGAGCAGCGTTACTTCGGCATTGCACGATGATGTTGACCCACCCCAAGGACCGGTTATGAACCACGAAGAACTCGCCGAACTCGGCAATCGCCACCTCTGGGGACACTTCTCCACGGTCGGCGGCGGAATCGACACCGTACGGATTATGGAGCGTGGAGACGGCTGCTACATCTGGGATGACCAAGGAAATCGCTACCTCGACGGTCTCGCCGGACTCTTCACCGTCCAGGTCGGACACGGCCGAGTCGAACTCGCCGAGGCCGCGCGCGCACAGGCCGAGAAGATGGCGTACTTCCCTATTTGGACCTACTCGCACCCCATGGCAATCGAGCTGGCGGCGCGCCTTGCCTCGCATGCCCCCGGCGACCTGAACCGGGTGTTCTTTACCACCGGTGGTGGCGAAGCAGTGGAGTCCGCATGGAAGCTTGCCATGCAGTACTTCCAGTCCGTCGGCAAACCGCAGAAGCGCAAGGTCATCAGCCGTTACCTCGGGTACCACGGCACCACCATGGGTGCGCTGTCCATCACGGGCGTCCCTGGGTTACGCAACACCTTCGAGCCACTCGTGCCTGGTGCATTCAAGGTCGCCAACGCGAACGAGTACCGCTGTTCGATGTGTGCGCTGGCAGGAAGCTGCAACCTGTCGTGCGCCAACGACATCGAGCAGATGATCCTGCGTGAAGGCCCCGACACCGTTGCTGCGGTGTTCGTGGAACCCGTGCAGAACTCGGGCGGATGTTTCGTCCCCGCCGACGGCTACATGCAGCGGGTCCGTGAGATCTGCACCAAGTACGACGTCTTGATGGTGTCCGACGAGGTCATCTGCGCCTTCGGCCGCCTCGGCCACATGTTCGGTTGCGATCGTTTTGGCTACGTCCCCGACATCATCACCTGCGCCAAGGGACTCACCTCGGGGTACTCGCCGCTCGGCGCGATGATCGTCAGCGACCGCCTCGTCGAGCCGTTCATCAACTCGACGAACCGCTTCCTCCACGGATTCACCTTCGGTGGCCATCCGGTGAGCTGCGCGGTCGCCATGGCCAACCTCGACATTTTCGAAAACGAAGGCATCCTGCAGCACGTACTCGATAACGAAGCCGAGTTCCGCCGCCAACTCGAGACGCTGAAAGATCTGCCGATCGTTGGCGACGTCCGAGGTGCTGGCTACTTCTACGGCATCGAAATGGTCAAGGACCGCAAGACCAAGGAAACGTTCAACGAGGGCGAATCAGAACTACTGATCCGACGCGTACTTTCTGAATCGCTGCTCGAAGCCGGATTGATCTGCCGCGCCGACGACCGTGGCGACCCGGTCATCCAGCTCTCCCCGCCGCTGATTGCCGGCCCGGAACAGTTTGAAGAGATTGTCACTGCCCTCAAGACCGTGCTCCTCAAGGGCATGGCTGAGCTGGGAATGTGACGTCGGCCCCAATTCGATGACCTATACGCAGCAGCGATCCACAATGAACGTTCCTGATCAGCATGATCTCGACGATTTCGACAAATCGATCGTGCGCGCGCTGCAGCGAGACGGTCGACTGCCGTATTCGCAGCTCGGTGCCGAGATCGGGCTCAGCGAGTCGGCCACGCGTCAACGGGTGAATCGACTGACCGAGCGCGGCGTCATGCAAATCGTTGCGGTCACGGATCCGGCCAAGATCGGGTTGCCTGTTCAAGCGATGCTCGGGATCAACGTCGACGGCGACATCAGCGTCGTTGCCGACAAACTCGCAGCAGTCGAGCAATTCGAGTATGTCGTCGTGGCCGCTGGCAGGTTCGACATTCTCGCCGAGGTCGTGTGCTCGGACAGCGACGATCTGCTGCGGATCGTGAACGAACGCGTGCGCAGCATCCCAGGCGTGCGCGGGACCGAGATCCTCACCTATCTCAAACTGGTCAAGCAGACCTACAACTGGGGAACCGGCTGACTCGTCTAATGTGCCCGACTATTCATCCGATTATTTATCCGATTATCCATCCGACGATTTATCTGACGAGTGAAGGACCGCACGTGGAACAGTTGATCAACGCATGCCGCCCGGTGGAGATCGATTGTCCATGACGTCAACGGACCATGTCATCGAGCTGCGCAAGGTACGTAAGGCGTTCGGCGATTTTATCGCCGTCGAAGAGGCGGATTTCACCATTCGCGAAGGGGAGTTCTTCGCGATGCTCGGCCCGTCGGGGTGCGGTAAGACCACCACGCTGAAGATGATTGCTGGGTTCGAACAGCCCACCTCCGGTCAGGTGATTCTCAACGGCGAAGACGTCAGCCGGGTCCCGCCGTACAAGCGAAACGTCAACACAGTTTTCCAGCAGTATGCGCTCTTCCCGCACATGACGGTGGCCGACAACGTGCGCTTCGGTCCCCGCTCGAAGAAGCGGTCGAAGGCCGACTACGACGCGAGCGTCGCAGAGATGCTCGACATCGTGCGGCTCGGCGATTTCGCCAGCCGTAAGCCGGCGCAGCTCTCGGGAGGCCAGCAGCAGCGCGTTGCGCTCGCTCGAGCGCTCGTTAACTACCCGAGCGCGCTCCTCCTCGACGAGCCGCTTGCCGCGCTCGACCTGAAGTTGCGCGAAGCAATGCAGTTCGAACTCAAACGAATCCAGCGTGACGTCGGCATCACGTTCGTGTTCGTCACCCATGACCAGGGCGAGGCGCTCACCATGAGCGATCGCATCGCAGTCATGAGCGAGGGCCGCGTCGAGCAGATCGGCACGCCCGAAGAGATCTACAACAGCCCCGCCACCCTCTTCGTTGCTGGGTTTATTGGCTCGGCGAACCTACTGCCCGGCAAAGTGCGCGGGCTCGACGGTGACGATGTCGTTGTCGAACTGACCAGCGGTGCCACCGTGCGCGCCCGGGCATCTCACGAGCATCAACTCGACGCCGAGGTGTCATTGATGTTGCGCCCTGAGCGGCTTCGGGCGTCGGTCGAACCGAGCGCCAACGGCCGCTCGATCGTCGGCACGGTCACCGATCTGGTCTTTCAAGGCGCCACCGCGCGCTTGGGATTGCGCTTGGCCGACGACAGCGAAGTGATCGCCACCGTGTCCACGGGGTCTGACCTGCCGTTCCTCCTGCCCGGCGCGCCAGTGCACGTCGAGTGGGACCCCGGCGCGGCATACGTGCTCGCCGGTTGGCCCAGCCGGCCCGGCCTCACCGCCAACGACATCGACACGCTTGAAGCTCACGCAAGCTGACCAATCGCCAATGACCCCAGCTATCTCCGACGACCTTGCATCGTCGGCCCATGAAAGGAACCACACACCATGAACTCTTCAAACAACGATCCGCTTTCGCGCATGTCGCTCAGCCGCCGCCGGCTCCTTGCACGCGCCGGAATGATGGGTGCGGCCGGGATGT
>JBLIKS010000253.1:0-4469 GCA_047635555.1 Candidatus Azotimanducaceae bacterium | reverse complement strand
CAGCAGCGAGATCTGGCTCAAGTAGCCGGTGATGGCTGTGGCTGGCGAGGCGTTCGACGGCGTCTGCGACCGTGACGTGATCGGTCCAGGCGACGTCGTCAACCACGAGTTCTCCAAAGGCTCCGGTCGATTCGAGCCCGTGCGCGATGGTGGCTCGAAACTCGTCTTCGTGACTTGATGCGTGCTGGTCCAGCAGATCCGGCGAGAGCTGGCGGTAGACGCCGTCGCGCGCCGAGGCGAATGACTCGTCACTCTCGTAGTTCCAGAACGCAGCCCATTGGCCGCCGGGGCGGATCGATACCGCTGCGACCTGGGCGCCTCGAAGCGGGTCGAACCAGTGCCACGCCTGTGCCGAGTACATCAGGTCGCACTCGATAGCGTCCCAGTCTTCGAGGGTAGAGACGGTGACATCAATGCCGTAGCGTCGTGCGATCGCCGCCATCCTGTGGTCCGGTTCCACCCCGACGACGGCGACATCGCGCTCAACAACGAGCCTTGCAGCCTTTCCCGTTCCGCAACCAGCGTCGACCGCAACGGCTGGCCGATGCTCGACCAGTCGATCGATGATCTCAGCTGGGTAGCTCGGCCGGAACCGGTCATATCGCTCGGCTTCACCGCCGAAGATCGTGGATCGCTGAGAACCTGCCATGGCACCGACTGTACGCGCCAGTTCCCCCGCTCGGGAACAACGAAGTTGCTCAGATGGCGGCGCATATCAACGGCCATCCAGGGAGCCGGCAACAGCGAAAAAACGGCACGTATTCGCTCGACCGAGCGCCCCATATTGCTCGAGCGCTCAGCGTCAAGGGGCATCACCCATCGCCGTCGTTCTTGGTGACATGAACGAGGCACCCTCCGTTTCGAGAAGGCAACGGGCGAACGCAATGGAATCTCGTCGGTTTGCTCGCCGATCTTCATTGACACCCGATTGCTTGGGAGGCCATCAGTCCTGGCGACAACGTTGAAGCCTCTATTGCCTCATCAATCGAGCCCGCCGCTTTCGCAGGTCTTCTTGGCAAGGCGATGGAGGCTGGAACATCCGGGCCGTGAGTCGGGGAACCCGCCAAAAGTCCCACCGTGAGCCGCCGAGTGGTACCAGGACGAGGCGGTAGTGCGCCAACACCGTCTTTCAGGCCGTGCTTGTCTGATCGAGCCGAGCGGACGCCAGGAGTTCGTCGAGTGAACGCCGCGGAATGACGATGCGTCGCCCGAGTCGGATCGATGGGATCGTGCCGAGTCGAACGCACTCGTAGGCGCTCGACCTCGAGATGCCGAGCACCGTCGCCGCCTGGGTGACCGTCATCGTGGCGGGGCTGATCATGGTCATGTGGATCTCCATTGGTTGAGAGCACCCAGGTGCTCGCCTGTAGTTGGGTAAAGGCGTGACGTGCCGTGGAGCGGGACAGGCTCAGGTCGGCAGGCCCGAGTGCAGGCAGCCGCCTGGCTTAACCGTGTCGCTGTTTTAGGAGTCCCGGATTGGCAAGGAGCGTGCCTTTAACAGGGCATGACCCAGACTTCGATTGCAACGCCGCTCCGAGCAGAGCCGATCACACCGATTGAGGACTGCTGGCGAACCACCGACCAGTCGGTCGAAGAGGTGTCGCCGGAGCATCTTGGCCGGATGACCGCACGTCGAGTACGACCACTCAGTCCGGTGATGCAGGGGCGTCGTGGCGGGTCCGAGGTCGCGCTCGGAGAACGTCCCTCCGGCGTTGTCGCCTGCCGCCCGTGCGGTGTTCGGCACGCTGCTCGCGCGTCGGGAGGCTCCGGTCCGGGGCTCGGGGCTGTAGGCCCGGGTCGTGTGTGGTCTGGCCCTTGCTCGGGGCAGCCCGCCTCGCCAGATCGTGTGGCGTCGGAGGTCGGGTCAGGCAGGTCGTGTGTCCGGTCGGTGGTAGGGCATGCACCTTTGCAGGTTCCCCTTTGGGGAACCTGCGGTCCGGCCGGCGGCCTCATTTCGCCGTGGGCTGGCCCTGGCGCCGGTGCATTTCCGAAAGCGGCATCGTGCGCTTGTCGGTGACGCCGCTCGGTGCGTCAGGGCAGTCCGTTGGGGGAGTCGCACGGGCAGTTGTCGACTACCTGGAGGGGGCGCCATCGAAGCGCGGAGTTCCACTCATTGGTGGTCCGGCGGGTGGTGTCGGCACGTACTACGCCGATTCGATCGAGGGTCCGGGTCGGTGGCTCGGTGCTGGGGCCGAGTTTCGATCCCTCAACGGCGCGGTCGACCGGGATGCCTTTCAGCGGGTCCTGGAGGGTCGACACCCGGCGACAGGCGAGCGGTTGGTCACAGCCCGAGGCTCCTCGCAGCGGTCGCACCTCGCAGTTGGAACTCCAGCCCGGGTCGACCAGGAAGGCAACCCGATGTACACGCCGTCCGATGTTGCCAAGCTCCTCGGCGTTTCTCTCAAGGAGGTCACTGAGCTGGTGCGATCGGGTCTCGGAGGCATGTGCGACCCGGACGATGTTGGCTGGATCGGTTCGACCTCGGACGACGCAGGCGGTGTGGTGATCTCCGATAGCGAGGTGAGCCGACACCTTGACCTCGCAGCGTCGCCGGTCGACGCTGCGGCCCTGCGCAAAGATGGTTCGCCCGATGAAGAACTCTCGGCCGTCGAATGCGCTCGCCTGTTGCGCGTCAGCCCGCGTTACATCCGCCGAATCAGCTCGGATGATCCGACCGCGGACGCGAAGCGGGCGGTCTTGCCCTGCCGCCGCGATGCCGCCGGCCGCTACTGGATCCGACGGTCTGACCTGGCCGCTTTTGCCGAGCGTCGCAAACCTGCGATCGCGCGAGTCGGTTTCGACCTCACTCTCACCGTGGAGAAGTCGATCGGCGTGTTGTTGATGCTGTCTACCGACGAGCATCAGAGCCGCCTCGTTCAAGCGTTCGAAACTGCGAACGATGTCGCCATCTCATACATGGATCGCAGCGCGTCGGGTGCCCGTCGACGTGGCTGCGAGGTCGGCTCAGAAGGGCTGACGGTGGCGAGCTATCTGCACGGGACCAGTCGGTCGCTGGACCCGCACCCTCACCATCACAACATCGTCGCCAACGCAGTCGTCGATGATGCAGGCGAGGTTCGCACGCTCGACGCCCGTGGGCTCTATCTGAACGCGCCAGCGGCAGCTGCGCTGGCGACCTCTGCGTTCCGCTGGGAATCGAGAGACCTGGGTCTGGGCTGGTGGCAACGAAGCAATGGGACCTGGGAAGTCGCAGGAGTGGGCCAAGGTGCGATCGATGAGTTCTCGAGTCGGCACGCTGAGATCGACGAGGTGCGCAAGGCGCTCGAAGTGCGGCTCGGGCGCGATGTGACCGCTGAGGAACGCAATCGGGTTGCACTCGCAACTCGATCGGCCAAGCGGCCGGTCGACCCGAACGACCTCCGCAAAGACTGGCTGACCAGGGCTGATCGTGTGGGCCTCGACATCGGATCGTGTTTCGAGCGGGCCGATCGTGCGATCGCGCACGACGTCCTGCCCGACGACCTACGAGACCGGTTGTTCAAAGATCTCGTCGACCCGATCGACGGACTCTGTGCAAGGTCGACGGCGTTCGGTCGTGGCGACGTGATGCGAGCAGTCGCAGACTGGTCGATCGTGAACGACGACGGCGACAGGGTGAAGGTGATCGTGCCGCCTCCGGAGGTCGAGCGGCTGACCGCACGATTCTGCGCCACCGGCCTGGTCGCCGAGATCGACGTCTCGGGTGCGATCCGCCGTCGTGACGGCAAGGTCGTACGTGACGGTCAGGACGAGCCGACGTTCACGACAATCGAACTGCTCGATGTCGAAGCCCAGATCGTGTCTGTCGTCGGCGAAGGAATTGCGGCAGGCGACGGGATCGTCGACTCGGCGATCATCGAGAGCGCTATCGGGACAGCCGATGTGCTCAGCGCGGAGCAGGGCGACCTCGTGCGCAGTTGGCTGACCAGCGGTGATCGTGTGCAATGCGCGGTCGGCCGTGCGGGCACGGGCAAGACCACGACCATGCGCGTTGCCGCGCAAGCATGGACCGACTCCGGCTACCGGGTCCTCGGCGCATCAGTGAAAGGCGAGGCCGCCCGGCTGTTGGCTGATGACGCCGGCATCGAGTCAGACACAGTCGCGATGTTGCTCGCTCGGTCCAATTCCGGCATCCGCGTCCTCGATTCGCGCGCAGTCCTGATCGTGGACGAGGCATCTACCATCGGCGACCGCGACCTCCTCCGACTCTGCGACCTGGCAACCAACACCGGTGCGACGCTGCGTCTGATCGGTGACCCAGCCCAGCACGGTTCGGTCCTGGCAGGTGGGAGCTTCAACGAACTCGTCAACCTGTACGCCAACCGGACACCACAACTTGCAACGGTTCACCGCTTGACCGATGTAGGTGAACGGCGACGTGCTGACCTCGTGCGTTGCGGCAGAGTTGACGACGCAATCGACGAACTCCAAGCGAGCGGACAACTCGTCCTGACCGCCAGCGAGCACGA
>JBLIKS010000252.1:0-4470 GCA_047635555.1 Candidatus Azotimanducaceae bacterium | reverse complement strand
CGTCGAATGTGGTGGGGTTGTCGAAGCGGCGCGGGTCACGCTGCGCTGCGCCGAACAGCATGGCGATCTCGTCGCCGACCTGCACAGCCTGACCGGCGATCTCAGTGTCGCTTTCGAGTACCCAGCGTTCGAACATCTGGAGCGGCGCATCGAAACGCAAGAGCTCCTCGACCGTCGATGCTGGAGTGACATCGTGCTGCACCACTCGGTCCCACTGGTCGCGGTGCGCCATGAGGGCCCGAAAGCCATTGCCTAACGTGTTGACCGTTGCTTCGTGGCCGGCTTCGACGAGCACCATCGTGGTCGAGATGATCTCGTCTTCGGTCAGCGTCGCTCCCCCGTCTTCGACCTGCACCAGTTCCGAAAGCAAGAGTCCGTCTGGGCGGGCGCGCTTGTCAGCGATGAGTGCTCTCGTGTAGTCGATGTACTCCCCCGCAGCCTGGTCTGCTGCCTGCTTGACCTCATCCGATGCCGACAGTTCGTACATTTTGACGATCGCGTGCGACCAGCCGAGCAGGAGTTGCGTGTCGGCACGCGGGACACCGAGCATCGAACAGATCACCGCCACTGAGTATGGCTGCGCGTAGTCGCCAAGCAGGTCGAACGTTCCGGCAGCAGCACACTGGTCGAGCAACTCATTCGAGATCGCGGCGATCGGGTCGGCGAGCCGAGCGATGGCGCTCGGGGTGAAAACTTTCGAGACGAGTCGACGGAGGCGGGTGTGATCCGGCGGCTCAAGACAGAGCAGTGACCAACGCTCGTGCTCGTTGAACTTCGTCCACTTGGGATCCGGCCCGGAGCGTCCGAGCTCTTCATGGGTATATCGATGCGTGTAGGCGCGCCCGAGAGTTCGGTTCTTCAGCGCAGCCGAAACATCGTCGAAGCGAGTCAACATCCACTGCCCTGTCCCCTCGTTCCAGAAGATCGGGGCGGCCTCGCGCAGCGCATCGAGGGTCGGGTATGGATCAGCAATGAACGCCGGGTTGTCGACGTCGAAGGCTGCGATGAATTGGTCGAGGTCACTCACCGCATCGAGTGTATGGACGTCGCCGTCGCGCTCGAAGAGTCACTGATCGAGCCAACGGATCGGCCGGCCATGGCCCGAACGGTACCCAGCTCAGGGGTGCAGGAAGATTCGGCGTCGCTCTCGCGAAAACGACAAGAGCCCGCCAGCAGAAGCTGACGGGCTCTCAAATTGGTGGGCCGAGAAGGATTTGAACCTTCGAAGTCTACGACGGCAGGTTTACAGCCTGCTCCCTTTGGCCGCTCGGGCACCGACCCTCAATTTGTCCCTGAACATCGGTTCAAACCGACGAACAAGGCCTTTACAGCGTACCCATCGTGTCGGGAATCCGACAACCGGTATTCTGGAGGGATGGGAAGTTTTGACGTTGTGTCCGAAGTCGATGACCAAGAGGTGAAGAATGCGGTCGATCAGGCGCAGCGCGAGATCGGCCAGCGGTTCGATTTCAAGAACACCAACTCGTCGATCGAGCAGAATGACACCGTCATCACCATGGCCACCGTCTCCAACGATCGCCTCGACGCGCTGCGGATCGTGCTCGAAGAGAAGCTCGTGAAGCGCGGCGTCTCGCTCAAGGGCGTCGACTACGCCAATGTCCAGGAGGCCTCCGGCAGCACTGTTCGCCAGGTCATGACCATCTCGTCGGGCATCAGCTCAGAGAAAGCGAAGTTGATCAACAAGGCAATCAAGGAGAAAGGCCCCAAGGGTGTCTCCAGCTCGAGCCAGGGCGATTCGATTCGCGTGCAAAGCAAGAAACGCGATCACCTGCAAGAAGTGATGGCAATACTCAAGGCCGAAGACATCGGCATTCCGCTGCAGTTCAACAACTTCCGCGACTGATTACTCCCCGAGCGCACCGGCGCCACGATAAACGCCATGTCGTGCACTGGCCGTCCGCAGATCGACGTTCTCTCACGCGGCGAGCTCCACGGTACGCAAGCAGGCAATCTCTCGGGCGACGCAGTGCTGGCCCAGGTCTGGAGCACGTTGGTCAGCTGTGCGGTTCCGGCGACATTGGTCCCGGAAAACGTTCTCCACGTGCACTGCACTCCGGCACGGTCGACGGTGGCGAGTGTTGTCTGGACGAGAGCATTGGTCGCGGCAAAGACCATGTACCCGAACGTACGGTCGCGCCACGGCTGCTGCGTTGTGGTGGTCGTGTCAGCAGCTGCTCCGAGTGCGTTTCAGGGCGAACACCTCGCCGAGCACCTCGCCGAGCACCTCGCCGAACACTCGATCGCCAAACCTCAATCGTGGGTCGTGGCTGCAGCTTTCGCCTGGAGTTCGTCAACGATTGAACTGTCGGCGAGCGTGGTGGTGTCACCGATGTTGCGGCCTTCGGCCACATCACGGAGCAGTCGGCGCATGATTTTGCCCGAACGCGTCTTTGGTAGGTCAGGTGTGATGTAGATCTGCTTCGGCTTGGCGATACCTCCAATCTGATCGGCCACGTGGTTTCGGAGTTCTTGCTCGTCGGCGTCGTACCCCTCACGCAGGATCACGTACGCGATGACCGCCTGACCAGTTGTGGCATCGGAGGCGCCGACCACCGCCGCCTCGGCCACTGCCGGGTGTGACACCAGCGCCGACTCGACTTCGGTGGTCGAGATGCGGTGCCCGGACACGTTCATGACGTCGTCGACGCGTCCGAGGAGCCAGAGGTATCCGTCGTCGTCGAGCTTGGCGCCGTCACCAGCGAAATAGCGACCTGCAAAGCGCGACCAGTACGTCTCCTGATATCGCTCAGCATCGCCCCAAATACCTCGGAGCATGCCGGGCCACGGACGCGTCAGCGTCAGGTAACCGCCGCCCACAGAAACTGGGTTGGCATCGTCGTCAACGAGTTCGGCCGACACGCCCGGCAGCGGGAACGTTGCCGAGCCCGGCTTGGTGGTGGTCGCGCCAGGCAGCGGACTAATCATGATGCCGCCAGTTTCGGTCTGCCACCAGGTGTCGACAATCGGGCACCGTCCGCCGCCGATCGTATTCCGATACCACATCCATGCTTCGGGGTTAATCGGCTCGCCGACGGTTCCGAGCAGCCGCAGCGACGACAGGTCGTGCTTTGCCGGCTCCTGGTCGCCCCACTTCATGAAGGTCCGGATCGCGGTGGGTGCGGTGTAGAAGATCGTGACGCCGTACTTCTCGATGATCTCCCAGAAACGGTCGTTGCCCGGGTGGTTGGGGACGCCTTCATACATCACCTGAGTGCAGCCGTTCGACAGCGGCCCATACACGATGTAGCTGTGCCCGGTAATCCAGCCGACATCGGCCGTACACCAGAACACGTCGGTCTCGGGCTTGAGGTCGAACACGTACTTGTGGGTATAGGTGACCTGCGTGAGGTACCCGCCGGTGGTGTGCATGATGCCCTTGGGCTTGCCGGTCGTGCCCGAGGTATATAAAAGGAAGAGGAGATGTTCGGCTTCCATTGGCTCGGCAGGGCAGTCAGTGGAGGCCCCATCAAGGAGGTTGTGATACCAGTGGTCACGGCCCTCGACCATATGAACATCGTTCCCGCCACGCTTGACGACAACGACATGCTCGATGGTCGGCGTCGATTCGCACGCCTCGTCGGCAGCAGGCTTCAGCGGGAAGACCTCACCGCGCCGATAACCGCCGTCGGCGGTGATCAGGACCTTGGCTTCGGCATCGTTGATGCGGTCGCTGAGCGACTGGCTCGAGAACCCACCGAAGACAACACTGTGTGCCGCACCGATGCGAGCGCAAGCGAGCATGGCGACCGCTGCCTCGGGAATCATCGGGAGGTAGATGTTGACCCGGTCGCCCTTCTGGACGCCGAGATCCTTCAGCGCGTTGGAAAACTGGCTGACTTCGTCAAGGAGGTCCTGGTACGTAATCGTCCGCGTATCGCCAGGCTCGCCCTCCCAGTGGATGGCAACCCTCCCACCGTTGCCGGCGTTGACGTGACGATCGAGGCAGTTGTGCGCCACGTTGAGCGTGCCTCCCTCGAACCATTTGGCGTAGGGCAATTGCCAGTCGAGCACGGTGTTCCACGGCTCGAACCATTCGACAAGTTCGCTCGCCTGGCGCTCCCAGAACGCTTCATCGTCGGCGTTGGCTTCGTCGTACAGTTCGGTGCCGGCAACCAACGTGGCGGCCTGGAAGGAATCTGATGGCGGAAACGTTCGGTTCTCCGAAGCCAGTGCGTCGATGGTGTCGTGCTGCTCGTCACTCATGTCGCCAATCGTAGATCAGACGGGTCAGCCGCCAGAATCCAGACGAGCCGCTACTCCCTACCTGCGCTGCGATCCACTCTGCAACCCCGTTCTACAACCCCATTCTGCAACCCCATTCTGCAACCCCATTCTGCAACAAGGAACGATCCGAGGCCCGACGGGTCGAGCAGGGCTTCGGATTCACTGACTCGACTGCGCATCTTCATCGCTTCGAGCCCAGGCCTGGCAGCCTGTTCCTCCCAGATC
>JBLIKS010000251.1:0-4523 GCA_047635555.1 Candidatus Azotimanducaceae bacterium | reverse complement strand
CACCCACGCCGGTGACGTCGATCCGCGGATCAAGGGCCTCAGGGAAAAAGCTGCATGTGTAGGACCCCGTGCTGTACGGGAATAAGCGGGGTGCCGCTCCGATGAGGACTTCAGCCTGTTCATCGGCTTCTTCAACGGTCAGCCGTTCCGGGTCATCTGCACACGAGATTGCTTGGAACGATTCGAGCAAGTTGCTGTAGGTCCCGTCGGCACTCCGCTGGTAGTAGGCGTCTTGGAGTGCGAGGAGCCCGGCGCCGTCACCGGATTGGGCGTCGTCGAGTGACCGTTCGAGTGCTGGCCAGAACCGGTCCGAATACATCGCTCGCACCACACCGGTCACGGCAACGCCGAGGTTGATGTCAGCCCGGCCTTCAGGCCCAGAAAGTGGGAACTTGTCGAGTTGCACGAGCAACGCGTCGAAGGCACCCTCCGCATCGCCGCCGTTGTGGAACGCACACGACGTATCGGCGCTGCAGTCGGCGAGGAACATGTTCAGTGCATTTTCGAAGCCGATCCACTGTTGGAGCGTGCTTTCGGTCGCGTCAGCATTGGGGTCAGCGGCTCCGTCGAACACGGCCGCCCGTACCGTCGTCGGGAACAACGTGGCCCATACAGCACCGAGCTCACTGCCGTAGCTGAATCCGAAGTACGAGACCTGAACTTCGCCCAGCGCCTGACGGATCGCGTCCATGTCACGGGCAGAGTTGTTGGTCCCGATGTACTGCAATGCCCGACCAACTCGTTCTTGGCAGCGCGTTGCGAACTCTTCGGCGAGCCGAACGAGCTCAGCCTTTTCAGCACTGTCGTCCGGGGTGATGTCACCGGCCGCGAAAAACTGGTCGTACTCCGCGTCGTCGATGCAATCGACGGACCCGCCGCTCACGCCGGTGCCGCGCGGATCCCATCCGACCACGTCGAATCGTTCGGTGATCGCCGGAAGGAACCAGCTCGTGGCGTTGATTCCCATCGAACTCGCCGGCGAACCGGGACCGCCGTTGTTCACCAAGAGTGAACCGATCCGGCCATCCGGATCGGCTCGGTGCCGCGTCACGTAGAGCTCGATGGTTTCGCCCTGTGGATCGGCGTAGTCGAGCGGAACTGTGAGTAGCCCCTCGTCGACGCTCCCGCCCAACTCAGTCCACTCGATTTCGTAGTCAAGCGATTCTGTCAAAATCGTGGTTTGCGGCGTGTCCCCCGGTTGTGTCTGGGTAGATATCAACACCGTGGTGCTCGTCGGAGTCGCATTGATCTCACGCGTCTGAGGTGCCGGCGCAGCATCACTACCAGTGCAACTGACGATCACGAGCGCACTCGCCAAAAGTGCACAAGTACGCCGCATGGGTGCGCAGCGTACGAGCGACTCCGGCGAGCAACAGCATCGTTCCCACATCGTTCCGCAAACGACAGGGGCCGCCAATGACCGGTGCGCTGAGCGAGTCGACCGTCACGCGGGGCGAGTGGTCTGGAAACCCTTAGCTTGGTCAACATGCGGATGGCCCCACACCACATGATGCCCGGCGATAAAGGCTCCCTCGACGGCGTGAAGCTCGCCGAGGGGACGTTCACACGTGTCTGGGTGTTCGCTCGCCCCTACCGTCGGACGATTGCCGTGTTTCTCACGGCCATTTTCGTTGCAGCACTCCTTGCCTTGGTGCCTCCGTTCGTTGTGCGAGAAATCATCGACAACTCAATACCGAACAAAGACCGCTACGCCATCAAGATGCTGGCGGCTATTGCGGTCTTCGCAGCCCTCACTGACGCCGGGCTTGCCATCGTGCAGCGCTGGTGCAGCTCACGGGTCGGCGAAGGGCTGATCTACGACCTGCGCGGCGCGCTGTTCGCGAAGGTCCAACGCATGCCGATCGCATTCTTTACGCGGACACCGACCGGGTCGATCACGTCCCGGTTGAGCAGCGATGTCGTGGGCGCCCAGTCGGCGGTCACCAGCACGCTTGGCAGTGTGGTCAGCAACGTCATTGTGTTGACCACCACACTGGCCGCGATGATCGCACTCGAGTGGCGGCTCACGCTGCTGACGCTGATCGTGCTGCCACTCTTCATCGTGCCGGCACGCCGCGTCGGAACGCGCCTGCAAGGAATCTCTCGCGAGCAAATGGGACACAACGCTGCGATGAACACCCAAATGACGGAGCGCTTCAATGTCTCCGGCGCCACCCTCGTCAAGCTGTTCGGCTCAGGCCAACGCGAGCGCGAGTCCTTCGAGAGCCGAGCACGTGGCGTCCGCGACACCGGCATCCAGTCGGCGATCTACGGCCGCGTGTTCTTCGTTGCACTCGGCCTTGTCGGGGCAATCGGCACAGCCGCGATCTACGGCATCGGTGCGCTCATGGTCGTCGACGGCGACCTCACCAGCGGTGACCTCGTGGCCTTGGCTGCTCTGGTCACCCGCGTGTACCAACCACTCACCGGGCTCACGAACGCACGCGTCGACTTGATGACGTCGATGGTCAGCTTCGAGCGCGTCTTCGAGGTGCTGGATGCACCAGAGGCGATCCAAGAGAAGCCAGGTGCGGTAGACCTGGTTGCCCCACGCGGTGGCGTCGAGTTCGACAACGTCACCTTCCGATACCCGCCGGCCGTCGAATCGGCGATTCCCACGATGGAGCAGAACGTCGGCCTCGACGGTGGCACCGATCCCGACGTCGACGTACTGCACGGGCTGTCACTCACGATCGCACCGGGCGAAACACTCGCCCTGGTTGGGGCGTCTGGCGCTGGCAAGTCGACCACGATCTCGCTTCTCCCCCGCCTCTACGACGTCACAAACGGGGCTGTCCGTATCGACGGATACGACGTTCGCGACCTCACGCTCGATTCGCTACGCGCCTCCATTGGCGTGGTGTCGCAGGACCCGCATCTGTTCCACGAATCGATTGGCGACAACCTTCGCTACGCCGACCAGTCAGCCACCGACGCCCAAGTCATCGCTGCAGCCAAGGCGGCTCGCATTCACGACACGATCGCCGCGCTACCTGACGGCTACGACACCGTTGTCGGCGAGCGTGGCTATCGGCTGAGCGGTGGCGAGAAGCAGCGGTTGGCCATTGCTCGCCTGTTGCTGAAAGACCCCGCCATCATCATTCTCGACGAGGCAACGAGTCACCTCGACAACGACAACGAAGCGCACATCCAAGCCGCTCTCGAACATGCGATGGAAGGTCGAACCGCGCTCGTCATCGCGCACCGCCTGTCGACGATTCGCAGCGCCGACCGCATCGCGTTCATCGAAGACGGGCGAGTTGCCGAAATCGGTACACACGCCGAACTACTTGCAGCCGGCGGGCGCTATGCACACCAACTGCAAGCAGGGGATCTCGTCGTTCCGAACTGAGCCAGCGCCCAGTCACCGCTGGATCAGCCGCGAGCCCAGTAGAAGTCGATCGACGAGGTGCCGATCTTCTCGAAGTACTCGATCACGATCTCGTGCTCACCTTCATCGAGGGAGAACCAGTCCCATTCCCAACTGTGGCCGTGGCTCGACCAATCCTCGAGAATCAGTTCGCCATCGAGGTAAAGGCGCGTGCCATCGTCGCCGCCGACGGCAAGGTACATCCCGCAGCCGTCATCGAAGTTGACTGTGCGGGTGAAACGCGCCGTGTAAAAGTCAGCATCGATAGCCGGGTGAATCTTTCCTAAGAAGAGGTAAAAATTGACCTCGTTCAGATCTTCGGTGGCGTCAGGGACTCCGTCGAAGGGGTTGTTTGGCTGGCTGTTGAACTCTGGGACGTTGCGATACTCAGCCTCCCAATGACCGCCATCGCCGAACCCTCGAGTCCAGTCGCCACCGATGGTGTTGCAGTAGTCATGCCCCGGAATTGGTGGAAGCGTCGTGGTGGTGGTGGTGGTCGTGGTCGTGGTCGGCGGGACTGTCGTGGTGGTGGTCGTGGTCGTGGTCGGCGGGACTGTCGTCGTCGTGGTGTTCGTGGTGGTCGTGCTGGTCGTCGGACCGCTGGCCACCGTCGTCTCGGGTGCCACCGTCGTCTCAGGAGCCACCGTGTTGGTCGATCCGCCCGACTCAGCGTCCACGGTCCAACTGTTGATCGCGTAACGGTTCGATGTGTCGACTTCGAGTTCGACGACCGAACGGAAGTCCTTGCCATCAAAGCTCGTGACCGCAGCAAGCTTGAACTTCGCGTAGGCCGTCCCGGTCTCTTGGCCAATGAGGAAGTTGGTGTGATCGCCGGTCGGAAAGTAAAACGCGAAGCTCGCCGCCACGGCACCGTCGAGTAAACGGACGGCGTACTCGTTGCTCGTGTTGGACGCACTCATCTCGATCCGAGCATTCGGAACGAACAGGTTGCCGCCGAAGAGCACGCGATTGTTCGCAACCTGCGAACCGTTCAGCTCGGCGCGGATGATCGCTGCGTTGGGTCCTAGCCGTGACGGCTCGTAGCTAATCGCCGTGGCGAAGGCGCCCGATCCGTTCGGGATTACTTCATACGTTGCAATGCTCTCGACACAGTCCGGCCGGTCATCAAACGTCACCGACGGGTCACCGATCA
>JBLIKS010000250.1:0-4543 GCA_047635555.1 Candidatus Azotimanducaceae bacterium | reverse complement strand
CGACGCGTCGGCAATGCTTGCAATGCCACTGTCGGCACGAACCATGAAGCCCTGGCCGTCGAAGAACGTGGTCTGCAAGAAGTTGGCCTGCTCAGCGCCGTCACGAGACGCCGTCCAGGTCGTGTTGCGGATCAGTACGTCGATTTCGCCAGACTGCAGCGTTGGGAAACGCTGCGCTGCAACCAGTGGGGTCACGTTGATTGCTTCGGAGTCGCCGAGCACGGCTGCTGCGATGACCTTGCAGAAGTCGATGTCGAATCCGCTGAACTTGCCGTCAGCATCGATGATGCCAAAGCCCGGAAGTGTGTCGTTACCGCCACACTCGAGCACGCCAGCTGCTTGGACGGCGGCCAGTCGGCCACCTGAACTCTGTGTCACTTCGACATCGTCGGTCTCGCCACCGTCGGTGTCAGCTGCGGTGTCTTCGGTGGCGACGCTGTCGCCAGTGTTGCTACCTGCGTCGCCGTCGCTGCTCGATGAGCAAGCGGTGGCTACGAGGCCGAGTGCCATAACGACACCTGCGGTGCGCTTGAGCGCATTCCCCCTACGAATCATGTGTTTTCCTCCTGGTTTGCCAGCTTTGATGCTGACGTTGTGGTTGCATTTCGGCGGCTTCCGTGACCGAGGTCACGTCAATCGCCGCCACTGACGGTAGCACCGAAATGGCGAAGGCTTGCCCGAAGCTCGATGAATGCGACGTTGCTTTGGCGTTGCAGGCAGAATGGTGGCCATGAACGATGCCAGCGCAACTGTCGCCAACGTCAACGTCTCGGTCGCCAGGTCGGCACCGAAGTCGGCAACTGCGGTGGCCTATGCCGTTGCCACGAAAGGCGCTGTGGCTCGCCAACTCGGACTCAACCGGGCTGCGCTCGAAGCAAACAATTTCGAGGGGAAAGTTGGGCAGTCGCTCGCCGTACCAAGTGCCGAAGGAGTTGTTTATGCAATTGGCGTCGGCGACCCGGATTCCATCGGTATCACCGCTGTACGACGCGCCGCTGCTGACTTTGCCCGGGCAACGGCCAAGCACGCCGAGATCGCCATCAACCTGGCCGACCTCAGCCACCTCGATGCGAAAGAGGCCGGGCAGGCCGTTGCCGAGGGCGTGCTGCTCGGTTCGTACCGCTACGTCGGCCTCAAGGGTGACGAGTCGATTGGCTCAAAGCTCCTGTCGGCCACCGTGATCGCCGGCGACAAGCGAGCGAAGGTCGTCCAGCAGGGCGTCGAACGCGGTGTGACCGTCGGCGTCGCAGCGGCGTTTGCCCGAGAGTTGGCAAACACGCCACCGTCGTACCTCAACGCGAAAGACATTGCTGCAATAGCGGTTGCTCTCGCAGATGACGCTGGCCTCGAAGTCGAAGTGTTCAACAAAGACCAACTGTTGGCAATGGGCTGTGGCGGCATGATCGGTGTGAATGCCGGCTCGACCGAGCCTCCCCGCATGGTCAAACTCACGTACGTCCCGAAGAATGTCCCGAAAAACGCCAAAGTGGCGCACCTCGCAATGGTCGGCAAGGGCGTCATGTACGACTCGGGCGGAATCAGCCTGAAGCCGAGCAACCCGAGTCACGTTGCCATGAAAATGGACATGTCCGGCGCGGCTGCGGTCCTGTCGGCGATGTCTGCCCTGAAGGCATTGAAGTGCAAGACCAAGGTCTCGGCCTGGCTGATGTGCACCGACAACATGCCGTCCGGCAGCGCCCTCAAACTCGGTGACGTGCTCACCATGCGGAACGGCAAGACCGTCGAGATCCACAACACCGATGCTGAGGGCCGCCTCGTGCTCGCCGACGGCCTGTCGCTGGCCGCCGAAGAAGCTCCTGACGGCATCATCGACATCGCCACCCTGACCGGTGCGGCACTCGCCGCGCTCGGCACCGAGATCGCCTGCGTCCTCGGCACGAACCAGCCGTTTGTTGATCAGGTCAAGGCCTGCGCCGAAACCGTCGACGAGGCGGTGTGGCAGCTCCCGATGGCCACCGCCCAGTACCGCAAGCTGCTCGATTCGGTCGTTGCCGACATGCGCAACATCGGTGGGCCCTACGCCGGCACCATCACTGCGTCGATCTTTCTCAGTGAGTTCACCGGCGACGTGCCGTACGCCCACCTCGACATCGCCGGCCCGATGGAAATACAGAGCGACGGTGGCCTGTACGCCAAGGGTGCCAGCGGCTTCGGTACCCGACTGCTCATCGACTTGGCCTGCAACTTCATAGCGCCCGAATAGTTGCGAAAGGGGCCTGACCCCAAACGCAACTCTGGCAGGAAGCCGGCTGAATCTCTTACTGCTGATCCCCTACTCGAGTTGGGCGACGTTGTCAGCGACCTGCGCGGCGACGTAGGCAATCACTCCGACTGCGCGAAGTTGATGCTCGATCACGTTGCGGTCGTCACCGACGTTGAGCATCGTCATGGCGAGTTGGTGGGCCCGGACGAAGGCCTCATCGCTCCCATCGCTGCTCCCCGCGTTCGGCAACCAGCCGGCGTGCTCGAGCTGGAGTTGCTGCGGCATGCGTCGCAGGTGTCGATGGCCGACCGGCGGGATGCGTCGGCGAACCGCAAGCCCGCCATCTGGAAGTGGGTGCGCCATCCCAAACATCACGCAGCGCTGCAACGCTCGACTGAACGGGCTCGATCGGCCAGTGGAGAATTTGAGCCCCATTGACGCCGCTGTCACTTGGAGATCCAATTCGTAGCCGTCGGGTTCGACTTCAAGACCTGAGGCCAACCTGCGGAGCAACCACGTTGCTGTCGGGCCGAGCACGCCGAGCCAAAAGATCTCGACGTACCGCGACCGCGGGTCGTGGCCGCGATCGTCGACAACCGGGTCGATCCACGGTCGAATCGTGAGGAGCGTGGCAGCATCGAGTGAGTCGCTCCCGGTGGGATCGACGTCGCTACGTGCTTGAGCATGTTCAGCGTCCAAAGATGCGGGGCGCGGCGGCCGAGGAGGCGGCGGAGGCGGAGGCGGCGATGGGGTTGATGGGGTTGATGGGGTTGATGGGGTTGATGGGGTCAGGGAGTGAAGTGACACGAGGACCTCGGCGCAATGGCGACAGATGAAAAAAGCAGAAGAAGTCGGCATCGCGACAGTGGGCGGCGCGGCCGACAAATGGGAATGCCAGCGCTGCCGGGTTCGACGGGGCAGAATGCTCTGATGTTGCGAACCCCCGGCGTCGGACGTCACCTCACTGCCGGATTGGCTGTTGTTGGCGTGTCGGCGCTGTCAGCATTCGGTGCGATCGGTAGCGGCAACCAGGGGGTGCTGCGGCCTGAACACTTCGACGCGAAGCAGGTGACGATTACACCGAGTGGCGGCGACGGGATCCGCATTCGTGAGGTGGTCGATATCGACTTCGGGCTCGTTGAGAAGCGCGGCTACGAACGGATTGTTCCGAATGACTTCGGCGTTCCCATCGACGTGACGGCGTTCTCTCCTGACGCCAATGACGACGTCAGCGCATCTTCATACGGTTCCGACACACGGATCAGGGTCGGCGATCCCAACATCGTCTTCACCGGCCAGCACCGGTATGAACTGGCCTATACGTTGCCAGAGGCGCAAGTGTCCGGCGGTCTCCTTGCAGTCAACGTGATTGGCAACACCGAGACGTTCGTGACCGACCGTTTTGAGGTCGTCCTGAGCGGATTCGAACTGACTGAACCGCGTTGCGATACGGGGTTGTTCGGCGACTTCGGTGGCTGCGAATTTGCCGAGCAGCCCGACGGCTCGTACGTCGCAGTGATCAACGACCTCCAACCGGGCGAAGGCATCAGTGTCGGCGGGACGATCGAGTCGGCAGTACCAACTGCATTTGCCGGTGTCCCCCAGGTTTCTGACCGTAATCCCACGGGTATCCGTCCGCTCGGCCTCCTTGCAGCAGCGCTGTCGACCGTCGTCGTCGTTGGTGTCTTCGTGGCGGCCCGTCGGGCCGGGAGCAACGAGGTGCGTGGTGCAGGGGGTGCTGCTGATGCGGCGTACGGAGATTTGCCGATGCCACGGTCAGGTGACCCGCTGGTTGGCGTGCCGACGTATCGCGTGCCCGACTCCCGCTTGGCCGACCTCGCAACAATCGAGTTCGTACCGCCGCGCGGTGTCGAGCCGTGGCAAGCGCGTGTTCTGCTGTCTGAACAGATTGACGACGACTCGGTCGCAGCGTGGTTCTCCGAGATGATTGCCCGGGACGCCATTCTGATCGAGAAGCGCAACGGCGACGACGTGATGCGCCAAGGGCCGAACACCGTGCGATTGAGCGCCGTCGATCAGGGGCACCTGGCGACGCTGTTCGCATCGGGGCCGACGGTCGAACTCGGCTCCTATGACTCAGCGTTCTCTTCGGCGTGGCGTGCGGTGCAGACCGAGCAGCGCCGCTTTATTGCCGATTCCGGCTGGTGGAGCAATGGGTCCCCAGGTCAAGGGATGAGCCTGAACGGGCTTGGGCGGGTCCTCATTCCGTTCGTGTTCATCGTGCTCGTCAGCGGGTCGTCGCTACGGATCGCCGGGCTTGGGCTGGCCGGGGCTGTGGGGAATTGGTTCGCCGCGCTC
>JBLIKS010000249.1:0-4553 GCA_047635555.1 Candidatus Azotimanducaceae bacterium | reverse complement strand
TCGTTGCGACGTTGGGCGTCTTTGGCCCGATCCGTTGGCGATGAGTGTCCGTGCTGCCCGCTGACTTCGATCACGATCTGCTGTTCCTTGAACAAGAAGTCGACGCGTGCAACGTGGCGTGCGCCTTTGCGGTGCACGGCCTGCGTCAATGGACGGGGCAAGCCGTGTCGGCGAACCAACTCAAGGAATCGGCGTTCCAGCATCGAGTGTCCACCTGAGTCGACCAGAAGGTCTTCGATGAGGCGACAACCCCAGCGACCCGAACCGCGCAGTGTCTCGAGTCGTCGCTCAATCGTGTGAGGTGCGGAGAGGCCAAGTCGCACCGCACTGTCAATTGCTGCCTCGACACGTGCCCGTCGCGCCCGAGCATGCGCGAGGTCCAAAATCGTTCGTGTTGCCGATGTTGTGCGGAAACCCTCGACGGTGACGATGTCGATTGCCGGCAGGCGGTTTGTGGTGTGGACGACCAGATTCGTGTGACCGGGGCGAGCTCGACGCGCCACGGTGAACTCAACCGCGCTGGGAACGGGCCGATCGAGATGGTGGAGCGCAGCGGCGGCTTCGTAGCTCACCACCGAGTGTTCGCCAAGCATCAGCAAGCCTCGTCGGAGCTCGAACCGGTGGGTACGTGGCGCACCGGCGACGGCATACGTTCGGGGCCCGACGCGTTCGAGCCATCCACTTCGAAAGAGCTCGCGGCGCTGCCAGTCGGTCGACGCGTGGGCACGCACCTGGGCGTCGGTGACCAAACCGTCCTGGTGCCGCGCAAGTGCTGCAATCTCTTGATTCACATCCGACAGTGGGGCCGATTCCCTGCCAGACGGAAAAGCCCAGCGTTTGCGTCGACGTTTCCGGAGACAGTCCAACGGAACCATCGACGCAAACGTGAGGGAAGGGGCGGAGTGGGGGGTGCTGGGCAGGGTCTGTGGTGGCCGTGTGCGTAGGATCGGTTCTCGTGCCAACTATTGGGTCATACGTGGTGATCGGGTTGGTGGCGGCAGCTGTGACCTTCGCTGTGACGCCGCTCGTCGGGATGTTTGCCCGTCGGATGGGTTGGGTGTATCTCCCGAACGATCGCACTGTGCACGAAACGCCGCTTCCGGACATCGGTGGGTTGGCGATGTATATCGGCTTCGTTGCCGCCTATGTCACTGCATCGCTGACCGGGGCGCTCGACGTCGTGTTCCGCAGCAATTCGGAGCCGCGAGGCGTCTTTGTGGCAGTCACGATCATCTACGCAGTTGGCCTCCTCGACGATGTTCGGGAGATTTCGGCACCGGCGAAAGTCTTCGGAATCGTGCTCGCCGGCATTGCGCTCGTGCAGTTCGGCGTGGTCATGTTTGCCTTCCGGCTTCCGTTCTACGACGGTTCGATCTTCCTTGACGAGAGCCTTCGCCCGCTGATCACGATTTTGTGGCTGCTCGGTATGAGCACGGTTGTCAACCTGGTCGATGGCCTCGATGGCCTCGCAGCCGGCATCGTTGGCATCGGAGCTATCTCGTTCTTCCTGTACAGCGAGCGGTTGACCGACCTCGATCTGCTCGACAGTGCGAACGTCGGGCCGCTCTTCGCAGTGATCGCCGCAGGGCTCTGTGTCGGCTTTCTGCCGCACAACTTCAACCCTGCTCGCATCTTCATGGGTGACGGGGGAGCGCTGTTGCTCGGCTTGCTGCTCGCAGTGTCGACGAGCGTGGTTGGTGGCCGTGTCGACTCGGTCGAACAGGAGACGATCGGAACGACCTATTTCTTCCTCGCTCCGTTGGTCATCCCGCTCCTCATCTTGGGCGTACCGATCTTCGACACACTGTTCGCGATCGTCCGGCGTGCGACAAGCGGCAAGGGCCTGGCCTCTGCGGACAAGGGCCATCTCCACCACCGTTTGATGGAAATGGGCCACGGCCACCGTCGAAGCGTGGTGATCCTTTGGCTCTGGTCAGCTGTGCTCAGTGGTTTCGTGCTCTACCCGACTCTGGCTGACCAGAACCCCACGTATCTGCCGTTCGGTATCGCCGTAATCGGGATCGTTCTGTACACAGTGCTGCATCCAAGCGTGCGGGCGCGCCGCAAGGAGAACAGCACTCCGAGTCAGGAAATCGCCAGCAAGCGCGCTGATCTGACGGGGGATATGGCGAGCGATATGGCGAGCGATATGGCGAGCGATATGACGAGCGATACGCAGGCTGAATCTGAACATCGAGAGCTTCCCGGGCAACTCGAACTGGACGTCACTGGCGAGAACTTGCGCACACAGTTGCCGTCAGCCGGACGCGACGACTAGGTTGTGCGTGCATTCACAAGCTCCGGTCTCGGTGAGCCGAAACACACTGGTTCCACACCGACTCACTCCTCGCCTTGAACGTCTCGAACCCATGCAGCTCCCCACTCTCAAGACGACCAAACGGGTCGACACCCAGGACGCCATGGGCCACGGGATGGACGCCGTCTTTATGCTCGTCCTGTTCCTCGGAGCCGGTTACGGACTCGATCGGGTTGCTGGGACGATGCCGGTGTTCATGATCTTGATGACGCTGCTCGGCTCGGTCGGTCTCTTCCTCAAGTTCAAGTACCGCTACGAAGAACGGATGGATGAGCTCGACGCACAGCGCCTTGGCAAACATGCCCCCGCTCAACCCGACGGTGCCGAGCACGCAGCATGACGACCGCCGACGCAATCACCCTTCGCTTCGAAGGCCCGGCCCCCGAGGTCGCGCTCTCGAAGGACATCATCCGGCGTGGCCTGATGGTTGCTCCCGTGCTCATTGCCATCGCTGCTGTCATCTGGGGTGCCGATGGCGCTTGGTCGAGCGCCTATGCCATTGCCATCGTGCTCACCAACTTCGCTCTCGCTGCCGCGCTCATCGCCGGCGCTGCAAAAATCTCGGTCGGGTTAATGATGGGCGCAACGCTCTTTGGCTACCTGATTCGTCTCGGCTTGATCTTTTTGGCCGTCTGGTTCGTGAAAGATGCCGCTTGGATTTCATTTCCGGCGCTCGGATCGGCCATCATCGTGACTCACCTTGGTCTCCTCTTCTGGGAGATGAAGTACGTCGCACTGTCGCTGTCGCAACCGGGTCTGAAAACAGATGTCCCGCAAATCGACCGCAATGCAACAAACTGACCTAGCATCCCCCGCTGAATCCCACGACTGAAACGGAAATTCAACGTGCTCGCTGAACGTGGCCTCGTATTCCCCCCAATCAATGAAATTCTGCGTTGGCAGGACATCTTCCCGTCCTTCAACAAGGTTGCACTCATCGCCGTCGCTTCTGCGCTCATCGGTATAGGTCTCTTCCTGCTCGCTTCACGAGGGGACGCGAAGAAGGCGCCGACAGGCGCTCGCAACCTTGCTGAGACCACAGTTGAGTTCATCGAAGAGGGCATCGTGATGCAGACCCTCGGTAAGTCGGGCCTCGGCTGGACCCCGTTCTTGCTCAGTCTCTTCATCTTCATCTTCCTCTGCAACCTTCCCGGAGTCATTCCGATCCTGCAGATGCCAGCCACGGCCCGGATGGCCATTCCGTTGGCGTTGTCGCTGCTGGTCTGGGTACTGTTCATCGGTACAGGTATTAAGCACCAGGGCATGGGCTACTTCAGCGGTCTGCTCTGGCCTGCGGGCGTTCCGACGGCGCTCAAGCCGCTCGTGGGTGGCATTGAGTTCGTCTCGACGATCTTCATTACACCGTTCAGCCTCACCGTTCGTCTGATGGCGAATATGATGGCTGGTCACATCTTGCTCGTCACATTCGGTCTGCTGACCGAGGCGCTGGTGACCGCCGAGACCGCTCAGGTGTTCCTCATTCCGGCAAGCATCATGCCGTTCTTCATGTTGATCTTCCTGACCGGCTTCGAGATCCTCGTCGCCTTCCTTCAGGCGTACATCTTCACGATTCTGGCCGCCGTCTACTTCAACAACTCGACCGTCGGGCATGGTGACGAGCACTGAGCCTCGGCTCATCTCGTCACTGATCTTTAGATCTCCCACTCATCTCAGAAAGCACACAGGAGAAAACACATCATGGAAGCATTCAGCGCACTCGTCGCAGCCGAGGAAGCAGCCGGTTCATTTGATCCGGACGCGAAGAACATCGCCGCGGCGACAAACGCCGGTTTGGCGTATGGCCTCGCAGCAATCGGTCCAGGTATCGGCATTGGTTACCTCGTCGGCAAGTCCGTCGAGGCCATGGCCCGTCAGCCTGAGGCAGCCGGCATGGTCCGTACGACCATGTTCCTCGGCATCGCCTTCACCGAAGCCCTTGCCCTCATCGGCTTCGTGGTCTTCATTCTTGTCAAGTTCGCCTAAGCGAACTCCCGAGAAGTAAGTCCGAGTCCATCATTCAACGCAAGGAGTCGACGTGCTGAAAGCACTCGTCACAACTTCGCACTCGAGTGGTCATCCCCAGGTCAACCTGGTGACGGCTGAATCTTGTGAGCGCACCGACCTCGACGGGAATCCTATTTTCCCGACGAGCGACACCACGTCGACCGGCTGCCCCGAACTCATCCCGATCATGCCCGAGGTCAAAGAACTGATCTGGGGTTTCGGGTCGTTCGTG
>JBLIKS010000248.1:0-4558 GCA_047635555.1 Candidatus Azotimanducaceae bacterium | reverse complement strand
GGAATCTCCAAGTCGCCTGGGCCTGATGCGCCCGTCGCTGAATTGATCGACATGACGCTGATACCTGAGCTCGCCCGAGTTGCATTGGTGGCGACACGAGTGTTCACACGAAGTGAGGAGTCGGTGATGTCAAGGGAACCGTTGTTGCTGAGGTTGGCCGACCCGGATCCGTCCGAACCGAGCAAGAGCGTGGCGCCCTTGCCGGTGATTTCGTGGTTGCGCGGGGAACCGCTGAGAAAAGCTGCGTCGGCATCGAAGGCACAACCCTTGTAGCTGCCCTCGCCCATGACAACGGATGCGCCGTTGGTGACGGTCAACGGCTTGTTGAACAGGTAGACGCCCGAGGCGAAATAGAACTGGTTGGCGCCGCCGTCACCGGCCGCACCGTCGAGGGCGACGGTGCTTTCGTACCGGCCAGGGTAAAAGACATAGCAGTTCGTCGCACCGACTCGGACCGGAGTCGACGACCGAGGGTACGACGGGATCTGGGGCAGGTACGGGTAGATGTAGGAGGGCCGTAGGTTGGGCTTCCAGCCGGCGTAGGTCCACCAGGGCTCGTTCCTACATTCGACGCCGATCGAGGCGGTCGCGCTGCTCTGGTCGAACATCTCGGGATCCATGATCGGCGAATTGCAGAAAGTGAGCCAGGTCGGGATGTGGGTCGGATCGGTGGCTGGCACCTGTTGGTAGCAGACCCGCACCGCAACATTGGCCGCAATGCCGAGCGGCGGGAGGACGTCGAAGCGGCCAATCGTTACATCGGTGACCGAGCGGTCGAGCGTCCACTGCCCACCAACGTTGGTATGCATGACAGCAACAATGTCGGTCCCCGCGTCGGGTGTCACCAGCAGCACTGCAGGTTGGTTGTCGAAGGAAATTGGGTCGAGATAGCTGAGGGTCAGGGCGACGTCAGCTTGGAGGCTGACGATGTCGACTTCGAGGACGGCCGGGCCAAACAACGAGGCACACGTCGTGAACGGATCGACCTCGATGTCAATGGCCGGATCGAGCGTGGTGTACCGATGGATCGACGTTTCGGTCGACGAATACGACGAGGCAACGACATCGCCTTCGCTGATCGACAGGCCAGCACTGTTTCCGCCAAGGTTGCCACCGTTCACGAACACCGAACCCAGGACGACCTTTTGCGTGTCGACGTCGCCGACACGAATGGCTTCATTGCCCGGCGCAGCGCCGTTGCCCTCGCCGTTGTTCGACGTAGCGATCAGACCAAAGCGCCCACCGTTGTCGTCTTCGGTGACGAGCGATTCGCATGTGATGGCCACATCACGGTTGTTGACCCAGAACGTTGACGTGCTCGAGTCGTAACAACCGTCCGGGCCATGATCGCGCTGCATCACAATGGCCATACGCATCGCCGAGCGGACGGCTTCGAGCGAATCACTGCGTTCTTCGAGCGACGGACGGCTCCGCAGAATGGTGATCGCGAAGGCCATCAGTGCGGTGACGATCAGGCTTGCGAGCACCATCATGATGAGGGTCATCGGCAAGATGTTGCCGCGATCAAAGCGACCGCGAGCACTGCGCGAAGTCCGAGACAGGGTGCAGGTGCTGATCATGCTGTTCATTCCGGGTTGGAAAACATTGTGCAGCTGACTGCTTGGTCGGGTTCGATCGCAAGCAGGACGCCTGGGACGTCATCGGGGCTCTGGATCATGTTCGAACCGGCGACCGGAACTCCGCCGGAAGTGCATTCGGCATGGGAGAAGGTGTAGCCATCACGGACTTCTTCGTGAATGAGTACGTCGCGCACCGTGTCCCCACCATCGAAGCTGAAGTCGAATGTCAGCGACGAGGTCAGATCGAGGTCGAGGGTGCTGTCACCGATGTTGGTCGAATAGGTCCACATGCCATCGGCGATTCCATCGATAATTTCCTTCTGGACCGTCACAGTGCCACCGCACTGCGCTGCCATGATCGAACGGAGCACATCGCCGAGCTGATCGAAGTCACCGGTGAAATAGTCAGCCGACACGGCATTCTGCAAATCGATTTCACCCGTGGCAAGGTCGACGCTGCCGGTCCACTTGTTTCCGCCAACGACCTCGGCAAGGTTCTGCTCGAGTGCCGCGCTGCCGGGACCGACCAGCACGCCGATGATGCGGGCACCGGTCGAACGACCAGCATTGGCTGCGATCCTTGCTGGGGTGAGGAAGTCCGGCGAGATCTGGCCGTAGAACATTTCTTCTCGGTTTGTGGTGGGCTCGCCGTCGGTGATCCACACCACCGTCTCAGGTGTCAACGCCCGCTGATCGCCGGCCACGGTTGCCGTACCCTCAGTAAAGAACGGAGCATGAAGCGCGTCTTCCCAGTTCGTGGCGCCTCGCTTCTCGAGGCCCGTCTCGGACTGGCGCATCTTCGACCAGCCAATGACTGTGCTACCCGTTCCGACGCCGGCTCCAGTCGGGTCCAAATAGTGGCCCGATGACTCTTCGAAGCCATTCCCCTCGGGCGACGACGCGGGATACTGGGTGTCGACGTTCGGCAGCTCACGGATGTTGGTCTTCGCGTTCTCGATGTCACTCGAAGGGTTGAGGAGGTCGATGTAGTTGCCGCGGACGCCGTTGAGGTTTGGATAGAGCTGATAGGCCATTGAGTCGAAACCCATCACCGTCAGCGTCGTCGGCGTACCTTGGAACGAATCGATGAAGCCGATCGCAGCCGCTTCCATGTTGCTCCCGCCATTCAGGCCAGGAACCGACCAAGAGGTATCGAGCACCAACGCCACGCGGCCACCGCAGCGTGTCGGTGGAGCGGTCGGGTCGGCCAGCGTGACGGGGTCGTTCGGGGTCAGGTCTCTTTCTGCCGAGAGGCCAGCGCCACCCGTAGAGAACTCGTTGCCACTTGCAAAGTAGACAGTGATGTTCTCGCCGATCGGTCGGAGAACGACCTGGTTACGCGAAGTGATTTCGAAGGCGTGCACCGGCTTCGTGCCAGGAGACCAACTGCCGTCGGTGGGCGGATCTTTGACCTCGCTTGCGACGCCGACCCGCGACGAGGTTTCGGAGGCGGTTCCTGGGTACTTGATCTTGTAGCGGGCAAGCAACCAGTCGCCCTTGGACAGCTCATAGCGGTAGCTGACGAGGAGGTACCCGTCGGCAGCGAGGTCAGGCAAGACGAGCGTCAGCACGTTGGTCCCTGCGAGCGAAGCGTTGTAGCTCATCGACGGATCGCCAGCCTGTATCTCGGCCTTGAGCTCCGCTTCGTCGGGGTTGTCGTAGGAGTTGATGGCCGACGAGAGGTCAACAGGCACCCAGGTCTGCAGAAATGTGATGTCTTTCGATTCAGAAAGACGGATCTCGGCTTGCGGGGCGGTGGTCAGCATGACGCTGATCGCCAACGCCATTGCGGCAACCAAAACGCCGGACAGGCTCATTGCGACGAGCAACTCAGGCAGCGTGAAGCCGCCATCGTTTTTCGGCTGTGGGCGGGCCACTCTGACGCGGCGCATGAACGGCGAACGAGTGGAATCGGACCGCCGAGGCGAAATCGTGTCGGATTGATTCCTCACGGGGATACCTCGATTCGGTCGCCGACGTTGCTCTTGATTACTTCGAGTCGACGCACAATCGCGCCGCTGGGGGAACGCGCTTCGATCGTCACCTGCTGCAGGGTCCGGGTCGTGGTGAAGCTGACGTCTTCGCCGCAGCCGTCGCTGCTGACGAGCGCATTGGTGTCAGCCCACCCACCGTCGGCGGGGTTGGGATCAGTCGCAGCATTTGTTGAAGCTCCGAGCAAAGGATCCCAATATCGGATCGTCTTAATGATGACTGCGTTGTCGTGGGTCCAGTGGACGTCGTCAGCCGCTGCCGAGACAATGACGTCATAACCGGTGTCGTTCGCCTCGGGACAGCTGAGGTAGGCCCAGCCAGCCAAACGGTCAGCGGCGCTCGTCAGCACGGCTTCGACCTTGGCGGCGTCATTGCTGCTACTCGACACTCGGATCAACGTCAGGATCGCTGACAGGATCACGGTGATGACCGTTCCCATCAGCACGATCGACACCAGCACCTCGGTGAGCGTGAATCCACGATCTCCGCGGAGCGGGCGCCACCAGCCGGTAGGCGCGGTGAGAACGTCTCCGTCTGAACGCTCCGCAAGAACTACCAATTGCATAGTTTTCCTTCGGCGCAATCACCCAGGAACTAAAGGTGAAGTTCGTGTTTCCAACGTCAACACTTTGCGGACGACCTGACAGAAACACGCAGCGTGGCAGCCACTGCTCGTTTCACTGAAGCCCCGCAAAGCTGCCACACTTCACATGTGATCCAAGCAGCGATCCGGGCAGCACAGGTCCCGCCATTTCATGCCATGGCAATGAACCAAGCAGCCGGCGCCCGCGAGGCCGCCGGCCTACGCGTCATGCATCTCGAGGTCGGCCAACCGGCGACAGGGCTCCCCGACACGGCTCGCCGAGCAGTGATCAGCGCCCTGAACAGTCCGCTCGGCTACACGAATGCAAACGGCTTATCAGAACTTCGGGAACGACTTGCCGATCGACATACAGCGCTCGGTCCAGCAGGATCGCCGCCACTCG
>JBLIKS010000247.1:0-4568 GCA_047635555.1 Candidatus Azotimanducaceae bacterium | reverse complement strand
CGGTGATAGCAGCACCGACGACCGAGTCGAACTCGGGGCGGCTTCCGGCCCACAGGGGACCTTCAGCTGTCGGCGAGTCGGCCAGACCGTTGAGGAACGCCTGAGCGTTCTCCGGCGGCGTGAAGCCAAGGAAAGCCTCGGCTGCTGCGGCGCTCTTGCGGCTCGGGATGTTTGCTCCGAGTTCGCTGATCGAGGCCTGGGTGTCAGCGGTGGTCAGCGATTGCACGAGGTCGAATGCCTCGGACGGGCTTTCCGTGTTCGCGTTGACGACGTAAGCGCCCCAGAACAGCCAGTTGCCCTGCGTGCCACCAGGGCCCGTGGGCAGCTGGACGACGTCCCAGTTGAAGTTGGCGTCGGCGCGTGCGCCGGGTGTTGCCCAGCGACCGTTCATGAACATGCCGACGGTGCCAGCCTTCCACGGTGCCTCGCCGCTTTCGCCGTAGGCAACAGCGAGACCGCCGTCGAACACAGCCTTCATCTGGGTGAGGCCAGCGATGGCTTCGGGGGAGTCAACTGCACACGCGGTGCCGTCCTCGGTGAAGAAGTCGCCGCCGGCTGCGTTGATGAAGTAGCCGTACGGACCCCACCAGGCATCCATTGCGAAGCCCTTGTTCTCGCCACCAAGACCGCTGACGGCCGTGGCCACTTCGGCGAAGGCGTCCCAGTCCCATTCGCCGGCTTCGGCGAGTGCGCGGGGATCGTCAGCGCCGGCCTCGGCAATGAGGTCGTTGTTGAGGTACATCGCGAACGTCGACACGTCGCGGGGCAGACCCCACAGTTTGTCGCCCGGGGCACCCGCCTCGGGATCGTAGGTCAGGTGGAACATTGGCTCCGGGTAGAACTCGCTGGTGTCGAAGCCGCCTTCGGCTGCGAGTGGTGCGAGGTCGAGGATGAGGCCGGCGCTCTGGAAGCGAGCGATGTCGGTTCCCGGGATCCAGAACACGTCGGGTGCTGTGCCGTTGGCGATCTCGGTGACCAACTGGTCCTGATAGTTGGCGCCGTCGGTGGTGCCCGGCTCATAGGTCAGCGAGACTCCGTCGCCGTTCTCGGCGTCGATCGAATCGCTGATTGATCCGTAGACAGCGGCCTCGGCGTCGTTGTCCGGGCGGGTGCGCCAGCGGATCGTGACGCCGTCGCCGCTTGCGGCGGGCTCGTCGACTGCCGGCGCGTCGGTCGCGTCGGGTGCGTCGGTTGTAGCTGACTCGTCGACGGCGTCATCGCTGCCACCGCATGCGGCGGCGACCAGTGACAAGGCGACTGTCGCGGTTGCGATCTTTCGCATTCTTTGCACAGTGTGCTCCTTCAGTGATGGTGGCAAGTGTTGCCACCGCTTCTCCCCCTGCTCGCGAGCGCGAGCCGGACTTATTCGGCTGTTCGGTGCCGCACTCATTGCCGTTGACGGCGTGGCAAGATGCATCGAGGCGTCGACCTCAGTGCCCTCTGGCGAACCCTCTCAGGCAGACTCAAAAGTCTCCCGTCTCCGGTCAGCCGGTGCGTAAGCGAGTTATTATTACCTCTCTTGAACATCGTGTCAATAGTGGCCACATCGTTGGCGACCCCTTGGACGATGAGGCAGACTTGGGCACGTGAATGACACATCACCAGCTTCGGCGGACTCGGGAACGGTTGGGCCGCGTTTGTCGCCGGACGATCGACGCCAGCATCTGCTCGGAGTGGCACGGACGATTGTCGAAGAACGTGGAGTCGGTGCGTTGTCGATGGAATCGGTTGCCGCCGAGGCGGGGGTATCGCGTGGTCTGATCTACACCTACTTCGCCAACAGGGCCGGCCTCGTGCACGAGTTGTGGGACGAAGTCTCTGGTCTGTGGAACATCGAGGCGATGCCGTTATACGAGGAGATCCTCGGTTCGAAGTCACTGCGTCAGTTGTTTGACGAACGCGTTGTGTCGAATACGCGTTGGTTTTTCGACCAGGTTGAGTGCAGCGGCCTGCTGTTCCATCGGCTGCAAGTCGAACCCGTACTTGAATCCTCGGTGGCGGAGGTGCGCAAGCGTGTGGAGCGCGACAACCTCGAGTGGTGGGCTCGACTTGTCGAGGCGATGGGTGTTGAGCGGGAGCGGGCCCTGGTGTTCTCGGCGCTCGTCAATGCCCCAAGCCAAGTGATGTGGAGCCTGCTCGCGCACGATCAAGCATCTCGAGAGGCCATCGAAGATGTGTTCTTTCTCATGTGCGGTACTGCTCTCGACAAACTGCTTGCAGCAGAGTGAGTCGATCGGCCTACGTCCAACCTGCTCCAGCGTGCGGAAGAGGTTCAAGGCGGGGAGAGAGAGGAGAGAGAGAGGAGAGAGAGAGGAGAGAGAGGAGAGAGAGGGGAGCGCCGCCTTGTCTGGGCCAGCCCTATTAGATATTGTGTCAACAGTGCCGACGTTCGACTGCTGAAGTGGGCGCGCCGTGAGGAGAACAACCATGCAACATCACCATTTGGGCCGAACCGCACTCCGCGTCAGCGAGTTGTGTCTGGGCACCATGAACTTCGGTCCGGCAACGTCCGAGGGTGAGTCGTACGCCATTCTCGATCGGGCCCTCGAACACGACATCAACTTCGTCGACACGGCCAATCAATATGGCGCAAGTGAGGGCGTGGGGGCCACCGAGACAATCATCGGCAACTGGCTCGCGCAGGGCGGTGACCGCCGCGAGCAGATCGTGTTGGCCACCAAGTTGTACGAGCCGATGTCGGGTCGACCGAACGATCGCGGATTGTCAGCGCGCAACATCCGGCTTGCCTGCGACGCGAGCCTGCGGCGGCTCCAGACCGACCACATCGACCTCTACCAGATGCATCACATCGACCGGTCAGCTCCGTGGGACGAGGTGTGGCAAGCCATGGAGACGCTGGTGGCACAGGGCAAGATCACCTACGTCGGGTCGAGCAACTTTGCTGGCTGGACTGTCGCGCAGGCCAACGAGGCAGCGCGTTCCCGCCATTTCCTCGGGCTCGTATCGGAGCAAAGCCTGTACAACCTGACCGAGCGCACGATCGAGCTCGAGGTCATCCCGGCCTGCGAATCGTACGGATTGGGTTTGCTGCCGTGGAGTCCGCTGGGCGGGGGCCTCCTCGCCGGCGTGTTGTCAGCCGAAACAACTGGCCGTCGATCGACCGCGGAGATGCGCCGACGCGTCGAGGCGATCCGTCCGCAACTCGAACAGTGGGAAACCCTGTGTGATGAACTCGGCGAGCGACCGAGCGATGTCGGCGTGGCGTGGTTGTTGCACCAGCCTGCGGTGACTGCGCCGATCGTTGGCCCACGAACCATTGCGCAACTCGATGGAGCCATTCACGCCACGTCGCTCCACTTGTCTGGTGATGTACTCGATCGGATCGACGCAATCTTCCCGGGTCCGGGGCCAGCGCCGGAGGCGTACGCATGGTGAGAATCAGAAGAGATGAAGGAGATATCTGTGTCAACGACCAGTGAAGCCGGATCAACAGAGCGCCACGCCGACCTTGGGTGGCATGGTCTCGATCGGAACGCGCCCGAGATCGTGCAGCAGCGCGAGTACCTCGAGGCCAACGGCGGGTTGCGAGAGGTCGAAATTCTCGACCCGTCAGAGATCGACCGAGCCGTCAAGATCTTCCGTCGCGATGGATTTGTCCTCGTCCGCGACGCCCTCGATGCGGATCAGACAGCGTTTCTCCGTAAGGGGGTGGTCGAGGTCGTTGACGACATCGTTGCGCTCGACGAGCAGCGCGGCGGCAACCGCGGTTCGCATCGGTATTCGTTCGGCGGCTCCAGCGTCACTCGCAGCATGTTGCACCGGCCCGAGTGGCAGATGCTGATCGACCTGCCCACCGTGACGCCCATCGTCACGGCCATCTTCGAGTCGTCCGACTACATGCTGCGCTCGGCGAGTGGCGACTTCTGTCTGCCTGGCGCCGTTGGCTATCAGCCGCTGCATTCCGATATACGTGATTTCGAACCAGACGGAAGCACTCCTTTCAGTTCCTTCCACGATCCTCGCGGGTCCCACACGATCCGCGACATTCCATGTCCGTATGTGTGCGTCAACTTCTTGCCGTTTGATCAAACCGTGCTGAACGGGCCAACCCGTCAAATCCCTGGCTCGCAACATTCGCGCGCGCCGATTCCGACACTTGACGAAGAGCCCGAGTGGATGCGCCTCAGCACGGTGTGTCCCGCACCTGCTGGCACCGTACAAATCCGCGACGTGCGGGCATGGCACGGCGGCACGCCAAACCTGTCCGACGAACTTCGGGCGATCCCGAACCTTGAGTTCTACGCGCCGTGGTTCCGTGAGCCGGTCATCCCGGGCATCACCTACGCCGACCACAAGGCGCTGTCCGAGCACGCACAACATCTCACCCGCTTCAGTGTGATCGACTCGTCCGAGGAATTGCCGTCAGGGTATGTCGTGAAGCCCTTGCCGAAACGGGCGTGACTCCCGAGCCGGTTGCCCGGCTGAGGAACTTGTGAAACGAAATCTCAGGCCGAGCTTCAGAGGCGGCCGACGTGGCGGTGTTTGTAGGCGCGTGCTCGACGGAAGCGGGCGAAGGCGACGTAGACGATGAACAGCCCCATGAACGC
>JBLIKS010000246.1:0-4569 GCA_047635555.1 Candidatus Azotimanducaceae bacterium | reverse complement strand
TGCTGATGATGACTACGAAGTTTTCATCAACCCGACTGGCAGCTTTGTGATCGGTGGCCCCCAGGGCGACTGTGGTCTGACTGGTCGCAAGATCATCGTCGACACCTATGGCGGCATGGGTCGTCACGGTGGTGGCGCGTTCTCGGGCAAGGACCCGTCCAAGGTTGACCGCTCGGGTGCCTACGCAGGCCGCTGGGTTGCCAAGCATGTCGTCGCATCTGGTGCCGCTGATCGCTGCGAAATCCAGCTTGCCTACGCCATTGGCATGGCGCAGCCGATGAGCATCCTCGTCGAGACCTTCGGCACCGCCAAAGAAGATCCAGCCAAGATCGAAGCCGCCGTCCGGGCAACCTTCGACCTGCGTCCGGGAGCGATTGTCCGCGACCTCGACCTCCTGCGTCCGATCTATAAGGACTCGGCGGCGTACGGCCACTTCGGCCGCGAGCAGTTCCCGTGGGAGCAGCTCGGTCGCCTCGACGAGTTCAAGGCTGCTGTCGGAGTCTGATTGCGATGGCTGGTCGCACTGTGCCAGGCACAGTGTGACCGGTCGCGTCGCTCGCGTCCTGCCCAACGTCACGGGGCTTGACAAAACTTTCGACTACCTCATTCCTGACGATCTGCATGCTCCTGCCCGATTCGGCCCGGTTCAAGTTGGCACCATTGTTCGAGTCGAACTGCACGGTCGCCGGATCGGCGGATGGATCAGCGACATCGTCGATGTCGACGATGCTGCCGTCGATCGAATATCGCTGAAGCCGATCTCAAAGGTCACGGGACACGGCCCCAACGTCGAGTTGTTTGAGCTCGCCGAATGGGCATCGATCCGCTGGGCAGCTCGACGCTCTCGGCCATTTCTCGTTGCGGCGTCGCCGTCTCGGGCGATCACGTCCTTGCCACCTGCCCGGCGTACGGCTCCGGTGCTCTCACCGTCGTCGCCGGCGACGACCGAACTGCTGGCGGTCGGCGGGGGAGTCCTTCGGCTGCCGCCGCGGAGCGATGTTCTCCCCGCACTTCGCTCGGTCATTGCTCACGGGCCGACGCTTGTGGTGACGCCGACGATCAGCGATGCACGGACGTTGGCAACGCGTGTCCGGCAATTGGGCGTATCTGTGGCGTTGATGCCCGATGACTGGGCCGCAGCGATGGGCGGGGTCGACGTAGTGATTGGCCCGCGGTCTGCTGCATGGGCGCCGTGCCCCGACATGGCATCAGCTGTGGTCATTGATGAACACGACGAGGCGCTGCAAGAGGAACGATCGCCGACTTGGCATGCGCGTGACGTTCTGGTCGAACGATGCCGCCGAAGCGGCGTGCCGCACCTGTTGATTTCGCCGGCACCATCGCTCACTGCCGTCGTGACGGCAGCAGGGCAGCCAGGCGTCGCTCACCCGCCATTCACGCGCGAACGGGTCGCCTGGCCGAAGATCACCATCGTCGATCGAACGAATGAGGAGCCGTGGAAGAAGTCGCTCGTCACGTCGACGTTGATCGACCGGATTCGGAACCCCGACCTCACGGTGGTCTGTATCAGCAACATCACCGGGCGAGCCCGTGTCTTGGCGTGTCGGTCGTGCGAGGCGCTGATTCGCTGTGAAACCTGCGACGCGGCAGTTGGGCTGACATCCGACAACGTGCTGTCGTGTGCCCGTTGCGGCACTGACCGGCCAGCTGTGTGTCAGGGCTGCGGAGGTTCGAACTTCGCAAACCTCCGCCCTGGCGTCAGTAGGTTGCGCGAAGAACTCGAAGGCGCAGCGGCCCGACAGGTCAGGGAGATCACTGGTGCCGACACCGCACCGCCCCCTGCAGCTGGTGTCTACGTTGGCACCGAAGCAGCGCTATATCGCGTGCCGTCTTGCGATGTCGTCGCGTTCCTTGAATTTGATTCCGAGATGCTCGCACCGCGGTTCCGGGCCGCCGAGCAGGCGCTCGCACTCATCATCCGGGCCGGCCGGTTGGCACCAGAGGTGCTGGTCCAAACTTTTATGCCCAACCATGTGGTGTTGCAAGCAGCGGCTGCCGGCAACCCTGATGAAGTGATCAAAGTCGAACGCGAACGGCGCGAAATGCTCGGCTTCCCGCCATTCGGTGCGCTTGCCAGGATCACAGGCACCGGATCATCGGAGATGGTCAGACAGCTCAAGTCCGACGTGCAAGTCGGTGGCGACGACTCGACTGGCTACGTCGTGCGAGCGGACGACTGGATGACGCTCGGTATGGCGCTCAATGCGGCCGAGCGTCCGAAAGGCAGCCGCCTCCGTATCGAGGTCGATCCGCCGCGGCTCTAGGGCCGAGCAGACTTGGGACCGACGCTGAGGAGCCGGAACCCGGCCTTGGAAGTGATTCGCTCGGTTGGGTGTCCCGCGGACTGCAACCAACGCTGCAGGGAGTCGGCGCCCAGGTGCTTTTGGACCACGAGTGCGGCGATGCCGTTGTTGTCGAGCCGGGCGAGCCAGTCGAGTAGGAGCGCGCGCATTGCGGTCTTGCCGATTCGTACCGGCGGGTTCGACCACACCGTGGCAAACCGGATGTCGTTTGGAACGTCATCCGGTGCGACGGCACGCAGGTTAGTGATGCCGTTTTGTTTGGCGTTGCGGGTGCACAGGTGGCGAGCGCGGCTGTTGACATCGACGGCCCATACGGTGGCGTTGGGGGAGCGGCGCGCCATAGCCAGGGCGATAGGCCCGGCCCCAGCCCCAAGGTCAAGCAGGTGGCCTGTGGACGCGATTGGCAGATCAGTTCGCAGCAGTAGATTCGTGCCGGTGTCGACGTGGCCGCGGCTGAACACGCCTCGATCGGTCTCCAACGTGAACGCCGTGTCCGGGAGCATCACGTCAATGGTCACCGGGGCAGACGGCACCGTTGGGTCGTCGTCAAAGTAGTGGGCTTCGGGGCTCGTGGAGCCAACGGGTTCGGTTCCGGTCTGGGCGTCGGCATCGGGATCAGAGCTCACGGGCCGTAGCCTGGCAGGAATGTCGTACAAAATCAGGACATACGGCGATCCAGTGCTGAAAACCAAGGCTGCACCGATCGAGAACGTCGACGGCAGGGTCATTCGTCTTGTCGACGAAATGTTTGACACGCTCGTCGATTCTGGCAACGGTCTGGCGCTCGCTGCACCCCAGGTAGGCGTGCAGAAGCAAGTCGTTGTCTGGGACTTTGGTGAAGATCCGCTGGCAATCGTGAACCCCGAGATCATCGAATCCGATGGCGAGTGGTTGTTCGACGAAGGTTGCCTTTCGATCCCAGGGCTCTACGTCGAGATGCTGCGTCCCAAGAAGGTCTTGGTACGCGGCGTGAGCCTCGACGGTGAAATCATTGAGATTGAAGCCGACGAGCTTGAAGCCCGGATGTTCCAACACGAGATCGACCACCTCAACGGCGTCCTCATGTTTGATCGCCTTGAAGGCGACCAGCGCAAGGAAGCCATGCGCGAGTATCGACGCATGGAAGAACAAGCTGCCGCCGGGGTCCAGCAACGTCAGCCGCTGCGTAAGCGTCTTGGTCTGTCCTGAGCTGGTTCGACTGATGAAGATCGTCTACCTCGGGACGCCCGAGATGGCGGTTCCGCCGCTTCAGGCGCTGCATGCCGCAGGCCACGAAATCCTGCTCGTCGTCACCCGCGTCGATAAGAAACGCGGGCGAGGTTCGGCCCTGTCGCCGAGTCCCGTCAAGGCCGCAGCCCTTGAACTTGGTATCCCGGTGTCGCATGAACCCGACGACGTACTTGGCGCAGTGGCCGGCGGCGCCACGCTCGGTGTCGTTGTTGCCTACGGACGTCTGATCAAGCCGCACATCCTCGACGAGATCCCGATGATCAATGCCCACTTCTCGCTGTTGCCGCGTTGGCGCGGTGCGGCTCCGGTTGAGCGGGCGCTCCTGGCCGGCGACGGTCTGACCGGAGTCGATATCATGCGACTCGAAGAAGGTCTCGATACCGGCGGAATCTACGCCGAAACTGTCGTGCCGATCAGTGCAAAATCAACAGCAGCTGAGCTGCGCTCCGAGTTGGTCGATGCAGCGTGTGAGCTGCTCGTCAAAACGCTTGCTGTGCCGCTCGACGTCTGGATCGACAGCGCAGCGACTCAGATCGGCAACACCGTGTACGCGGCCAAGTTCACCAAAGAAGAGTTCGAGATCGACTGGACGCAACCGGTCGGGCACATTGATCGTCTCATCCGAGTCGGCGGTGCCTGGACGATGTTTCGTGGCAAACGCCTCAAGATTCATGTGGCCGATCTCGTCGAAGGAAAGTTGACTCCAGTGACTGTGCAGCCCGAAGGAAAAGGTCCAATGGAGTTCGCCGCATGGCGTAACGGCGCCCAGCCCACTGACGACGAATTGTTCGGTGCGCTGTGAGCACCTGGGACGCACCGACGGGGCCGGCCGCTGACTCATCGAAGCCACTGAACCGCAAAGAGCGTCGTGCTGCACTGCAGAACAAAGATTGGAACAACAAGGGTCGAACTGATCCGGAGGCACGTCGCAATGCCGAGCACGAGCCACGAAGCGCCACGGGGCGACTCGAGAACGACAAAATCCCTACGGGGCATACCAATGCCCGGCAACTGG
>JBLIKS010000245.1:0-4571 GCA_047635555.1 Candidatus Azotimanducaceae bacterium | reverse complement strand
TCTCACCGCAGTGGTCTGAGCAGTCGGGTGCCGTTACTGATGCGGGTACTGATGCGATGATTCTGCTGTCCGTCAGCGCTGGGACGGCGCGCAATGCAACGGGCGGCGCGACGATCACGCTGTGCTACCCGCCGCTTGATCATGATGGGTACAGCCTGATCGTTGATGGCACGGCCGGTGCTGTTGATCAAGTTGGAGCAAGCCCAAGCGTCGACGTCCCGGATGGTAAGCAGCTCATCCGTTTCTCGCCGACCGGTGCCGTGCTTCACCGGTCAGCAACACCGGGTTTCGCGAATTCAGCCACCGGCTGCGCGAACGATTGCCTTCCTCTCACTGCTCAGGACTGAATGCCAGGACTGAGCGCCAGGACTGAGCGCCGATGCCGAGGACCGAACCTGTCGTCCCTCGAACAGAAAGCGGCCTGATCTCCGGCGGCCGCATCGATCAGGCCGCGGTTCGCGTTGGTGGCCCGGTGGTCATGACTTGGCCATCCGGCAGGCGCAGCGTCAGCGCGCGTTGGAGCCCGAGCTCGATGGCCCAGCCGTCGTCGTGAATCTTGTGGTGATGGTGTGAGCAGACTGGCAACAAATTGCCCAGATCAGTTCGTCCGCCGTGCCGCCACCACGTGATGTGGTGCAACTGACAGCGGTCATAGCTTGAGCGACATCCGGGGATGGCGCATGACGAATACAGCCCGCGAAGCGCTCGACGCTGAGCTCGATTAGCCAACCGAGTGGCCCTGCCGAGATCAAGCCGCCCAGGAGCATGCAGCACCAAGCCATCGGCGATCACTACCGCTGAAACTTCGGACTTGAGGTCATTGCCGAGTAGTTCGGCAAGCACGTCGTTGGGTATTTCGACAGGAATAGGCCACGTCACGCACGCGGGAGATGTCGGGGTCGAATCGGCGTCGGTGCGGGCTCCGTTCGTGTTGGACCCGTTCGTGCCGGGTTTGGCTGCTTGAGCCGGGTTGTCGTTCCTGCGGGGATTGACTGGGCGGTATCCACCCGCTGCCTGATTCAGCGATACGTCGATGACCGCGACGAACTCTGGTCGGCCGGACTTTGGCCGCGAGGCAGCACCGTGTCGAAGGCCAGGCGTCCTCGGTGGGGCGCCATCGGCGGCGTTCGCGAGACCGACCGCGCCGGCACGCTCGATCAGCCGACTGAGCGCCAGGGCTCGGAGGTACTTCTGCTTTTCGATGGGATCCGTCGGACACGTCGGTGACTCCGCCTCGGCAAAGAGGGTCTCAACAGTCGACTCCAGTTTGGCGGCGAGTCGTATACCGGTGACGGGATCGAACTTGCCGCTCACGCGCCACATGCCTTCGTCATCGACCCAGGTGGACAGCGCAGTTGATCGGCGCTGCCGTTCGAGCCGGGCCACGCCGTCATCCGCGAGGATCCGTGACACCTCGTCACGGAGACGCTTGGCAAAGTCGGGCACCGTTGCAGCGGCTGCGACCTCGACGAGATCGGCCACCTTGTCGAAGAGAACAACGGACAGCTTGTCGTCGAGATGCTTCGCCGCCCGGCTCAACACATCGACGTGGCTGCCACTGATGCGGCCGGCATCGAGCGCTGCGGCCATTTCGGGCGCAGCGTCGAGTGTGCGAGTGCGCTCGAGGATTCGGCTGGCGTCGTTCAAGGTGCCGCCGGCTGCCTCGGCGACGTCCTTCTCCGGAAACGACGAGCCCGCAGCGATGCGTCGTGCGAAATTGGCCTCAGCTGAGTCAAAGAATGACCGTAAGACGCGAACGTCGGCCAGCCCGGCCTGCAGCTCGACCATGGTGGCATTGGCGTTGGACTGCAGGTGGGTCACCCGCTCCAATTGTTCGATCGCCCCTGCCATTCCCATGAGTTCCACCATAGGGATGGGGTGTCACAGAGCATTTTACAGCCGAGCCGGTCAATGCCGACCGCGTCTCTCGCTGTCGAGCTGCCTGCGCAGAACAGCTTCAGTCGAGCGTGATGACCGCGGTGTTCAGCGGGCCACGGTTGACCAACGCTGTGCCGGTGCGGCGTTTGCCGTACAGGTGCACGACCACTTGCGGGTCGGCCTCAATGTTCTTGAGCCACTGCGAATCGCTGCGCACCGTGCTCACGACGAGCCGGTTGCCCACGCGTGCTGTGAGCAGCGGTACCTGGCGCGGCTGGCCCGACACCCGGCCGGTCACTTCGAGCACGACAGCGCCGCCGCCAATGGGCAACGGGTTGCCCGCCCCTGCCAGCACAGCGGGTCGGACGACGCTGTTCAACGTGCGGAACGCCGCCTGTGAAACCTTTGCCTGGGCCTCGCGCAACTGATCCATGATGGTGACGCTACCCACGCTTCTGGCACCTACGCTTTGGGGTCGTGGATGCAACAGCAAGTGAAACGCCGGATGCGACCGAGCAACGGGTGCGCCAGATCGTTGCGCAGTTCAACGCCGACAAGCCGGACATCGACGCGCAGGTCATCGACTGCGATCCCCATCTGGCCGACACCGCCCAATTCGTTGAGGCCTACGGCTACACCCTTGGCCAGTCGGCCAACACCCTCATCGTGATCGGCAAGTCCGATCCGCCTGTTTATGTGGCCTGCGTTGTCCTGGCGAACACGCGGCTCGACGTCAACAAAGTTGTCCGTCAGAAGCTCGGTGTGAAGAAGTGCTCGTTCGCCCCGGCTGAGATGACCGAAGAACTGAGCGGAATGAAGGTCGGCGGCGTGACACCGCTCGGGCTCAGCGAGTACATGCCGCTGTGGGTCGACAGCCGTGTGATGGCACTTGCCGAGATTGTGTTGGGCGGGGGGAGCAGAGCCTGCAAGTTTGTCGGTTCGCCAGAGATCTTGGCCTCGCTCCCGAACGTCGAAGTCGTCGAAGACCTGGCGAAGCCGATCCCGGAAGCATCTCCCGAATGACGCTTCTCGCTCAAGCATCGGCCACCGGACTCGAACCGACACTGGAGAGAACGCTCGACCTCATTGGGGTCTTTGCGTTCGCTATTTCGGGCGGTCTGCTCGCTGTGCGTAAAGGGTTCGAACTCGTCGGCGTCACGTCGCTTGCACTGGTCACCGCGCTTGGTGGCGGTGTGGTCCGCGACCTTCTGCTCGGTGCGACACCGCCAACCGCATTCAGTGAGGTGCTGTACCTGGTCGTTGCGCTCGCTGCAGCGGCTGTCGTGTTCCTCGGCCACTGGATGATCATTCGCACCCTCAGCCGAGCTGTGCTGATCTTCGACGCTGCCGGCCTCGGTCTGTTCTGCGTGACCGGAGCGATCAAAGCATCGGCGCTTGGAGCAAGTTTGGTGGGAGCGATCCTGATCGGTGTGATCTCGGCGGCCGGCGGCGGCATCATCCGCGACGTGCTGGCAAACGAGCCGCCGAGCCTCTTCCACCGATCGAGCACACTGTATGCAATTCCTGCTGGCCTCGGAGCGACCGCTGTCGTGGTTGCGTGGCGCAACGGCTGGTACTCGGGCGGCGTGGCGATTGGGGTGGCCATCGCAGTGTTCGCGGTCAGGCTTGCTGCGATGCAGTTCGGGTGGCGCGCACCGATGCCGCTGCGTGCACCGTTTGTCGCCGAGTAGCAACCGAATGGCGAGTCAGATGTAGGCCAACCGCTTGGCCTCGGCGGTGAGCGCCTCGCGATGATCGGGATGGGCAACGGCGATGAGCGCGTGCGTTCGTTCTCGAATGGAGCGGCCCCGAAGTTCGGCCACGCCGAACTCGGTGACGATCTTGTCGACCGTGTTTTTGGGTGTCGTGACGACCTCGCCAGCTGCGTGTTGCGCCACGATGCGGCTGATGCCCTTGGAGGTCGTCGAGTGCAACACGACGAATCCTTGGCCGCCCTCTGAGTACATCGCACCGCGGGCAAAGTCGTTCTGACCACCAGATGATGAGTAGTAGTCGCCGCCGATTGTTTCCGACGCGCACTGTCCGAGGAAGTCGACCGAGAGGGTGGCGTTGATCGACACGAAGTCGGTCTCGTTCGCGATGATCCGTGGGTCGTTGACGTAGCGAACGGCGTGCAGCTCGATCGCTGTGTTCTCGTGGAGAAATTGGTGCAATCGGTTCGTCCCGAGCGCGAAGGTTCCGACGGTTTTCGTCCGATTCAGCCGCTTCTTCACGCCATTGACGACGCCGGATTCCATCAGGTCGACGACGCCGTCCGACAGCAATTCGGTGTGGATCCCGAGATCACGATGGTCGCTGAGTGACGACATGATCGCGTTTGGGATGGCCCCGATTCCGGTCTGGATGGTCGCACCGTTCGGGATCCGTTCGGCGACGAGCTCGGCAATTGCTTGGTCGGTTGCACTCGGCATAGCCGGTGCGACTTCAACCAGCGGTCGGTCGCTGCGGCACCATCCGACTACTTGGGACATGTGGACCTGATTGCGGCCGAAGGTCCGCGGCATTGCATTGGTCACTTCGAGGAAGAAGCGCGCTCGACCAATGAAGCTGGCGGTGTAGTCGCCAGAGACGCCGAGTGAAAAATATCCATGCTGATCAGGCGGTGATGCAGCTGCGATGACCAATGGGTCCTCGGTGTTGCCACGCATCAGCGCAAAGACCTCGGAGAAATG
>JBLIKS010000244.1:0-4624 GCA_047635555.1 Candidatus Azotimanducaceae bacterium | reverse complement strand
CGTCGGCAGCCGATGCAATACAACACGTGCCGCTCTCGCCAAACATGTCACGGTCACACTGTGCCTGGCACAGTGTGACCGTGACATCTGAATCTGTTCGACCGGCCGGCCCACTCGATGGAGTGCGCGTGGTCGACCTCACCAGCGTGGTTATGGGCCCGCTGGCCACCCGCATGCTCGGCGACATGGGTGCCGACGTAATCCGTGTCGAGACGCCAGAGGGCGACATCATTCGGCACTACGAGCCAGCGCGCAGCGCCACGATGAGCGCGTTCAGCCTCAACCTGAATCGCAATAAGCGCAGTGTCGTGCTCGACCTCAAGTCCGACAGCGGCGCTGCAGCACTGCGCGACCTGGTTGCCACAGCTGACGTGTTCGTCACGACCATGCGACGCTCGGCGTTGAGCCGACTCGGGATCGATGACGCATCGATTCGGGCAATCAAGCCGGACATCATCACCTGCATCGCCAATGGCTGGGGCAGCAACGGCCCGAACGCCGACAAAGCGGCCTACGACGACGTGATCCAAGCAGCGTCCGGTGTTGTCGACCTCTTCACCTACTCGGGCGGACCGCCACAGTTGATGCCATCGATCATCGCCGACAAGGTCAGCGGCCTGCACATTGTCCCAGCGATCACCGCCGCGCTGTACCGGCGTGCAATGACGGGCGAGGGCGATTCGATCGAGGTTCCGATGGCCGAGGTCATGGCCTCGTTCAACCTGGTCGAACATCTCGGTGGCTCGACCTTCGAACCACCGGTTGGCCAGTTCAGCTACCCGCGAATCACGACCCCGAATCGGCGCCCCCGCGAAACCGCCGACGGCTGGGTTGTCCTGCTCCCATATACCGACGCCAACTGGCGTGACTTCTTCAGCTTCATTGGCCGACCCGAGCTCGCCACCGATCCGCGATTCGCCGAGCAACGTTCGCGCATCGCCAACTCCGATGAGCTCTACGGGATGCTCGACGCAATGGTCGCTGACCTGCCAACGGCCGCGCTGCTCGACTTCTGCGACAGCCGGTCGATACCGGCATCAGCGGTCCTCGACTTGGAACACATTGCCGACGATCCGCACTTCAAAGCCATCGATCTGTTGCACGACGATGAGCACCCAACCGAGGGTCCGTACCGCTACACCCGCGACCCCATCCGGTTCGCAAGTCGGGGCGACGACCACGAGACCGTCAGGCTGCACGCACCAGGCCTTGGTGAACACACCGCGCAAGTGATGGCCGAGCTTGGCTGGACCGACGAGCAGATCGCCACGCTGCACCCCTGACGCCCGAATTACTGCGTCCCGCACAGCGTTGTTTCGGACGGCAGCGTTACATCTCCGCGGTCGTGGGCGAGTAGACCCTTCCAGATGGAAAACCTGAACGGCAAGACAGCAGTGATCACCGGTGGGGCGAGCGGCATCGGTCTTGCGATGGCTCACCGGTTCGGCGCCGCCGGCATGAACCTGGTGATTGGCGACATCGAAGTTCCGGCGATGGAAGTAGCCGTGGCCGAACTGACTGCTGCTGGCTACTCGGTCGTGAGCCTGCAGGTCGACGTTCGCGACATCGAGCAGCAGCGCGAACTCGAACGAGTTGCCATCGAGGCCTTCGGCAAGGTCCACGTGCTGTGCAACAACGCGGGCGTCGGCGCTGGTGGTCCGGTCGCTGATCCCGACAACCTCGAGGTCTGGCGCTGGACCATCGACATCGATCTGTGGGGCGTGATCTACGGCTGCAAGGTCTTCCTTCCTGCGATGATCGCGCACGGCGAGCCGTGTCACGTCGTGAACACCGCCTCGATGGCTGGCCACGGATCGGCTCCGTTCATGGGGGCATACAGCGTTGCCAAGTACGGCGTCGTCGCCCTGTCCGAGACGTTGACCAAGGAAATGCAGTTTGCCAACAATGCCGTCGGCGTGTCGGTGCTCTGCCCTGCCTTCGTGGCAACCGGTATCGCCAAAAGCGACCGCAACATGCCCGACAATCTCCGGCCTGAACCGGCTAACAACCCTGTGGCCGGTGGGATGCAGGCGACGATCGAATCGTTGGTGGCGAACGGCATTGCGTCTGAGGTCGTCGCTGACGCAGTGCACGATGCAGTCATCGAGAACAAGTTCTGGATCCTCACCCACGACGAAACCAAGCCGGGCGTGCTCGAACGAGCCCAGCAAATCGTCGATGGCGTCAACCCGGGCCTCGGCGGGTTTCTCTAACTCGCCACAGCTGTTTCTCGGGACTGAATGCGGCGGAAACCGCTGTGTCCTGTCCCGAGATGGCTGCGGCCGACGACCACGATCAACATCCCCAGTTGTCTCAGCTAACCGAACGCCCAAGGGATGATCGCGGCAGAGATCAGCACGGTCGACAACGTCAGCGGAGCCCCGACTCTCGTGAAATCGGTGAATCGATACCCACCAAGACTGAAGACCATCAGATTTGTCTGATACCCGACCGGAGAAAGGAACGAGCAGGAGGCGCCAATCAGGACAGCGATGGTCAGCATCCTTGGTTCGGCACCAACATCGGCTGCGATCGAAAGCGCTATCGGCACCATCAGCGCGGCAGCAGCGGTATTGGTGAGCAGTTCCGTCAACGTGATCGTTGCCAACATCACGAGGACCACATAGCCCACATCACCAAGTCCGATGCCGTCGGCGCGTTCCACGACACCTGCAATCTCTTTCGCAAGCCCACTTGCGGAAACGGCTGATCCAAGGCTGATTGCTGCTGCCATTGTCGCCACAACGTTCACGTTGATTGATCGCCACGCCTGACTGACGGAGATCGCTCTGCCTGCCACCACCACGATCGCCGATGCCAGCGCCGCCTCGAACAGATCCAGCACGCCACTCACTGCCACGACCACAAGCCCAGCGGTTGCCAGAACAACGAGTGTCGACCGATTGCGACGAGCGGGCGGCTGCTCGTCGTGGGCCGCGACGAGCGAGAAGTCGGCGTGCCCGCGCCAACGCGACGCGAACGATTCATCGGCAAGCACCAACAGCACATCTCCAGCCCTCAGTGTCACCTGCCCGAGTTGACCGCCAACATCGCCGTCCGCCCGGTGGATCGCCATCACTGCAGCGCTGTAGCGCGCTCGAAAGCCAACCGACTTCAGCGATCCACCGACCAGCGCCGACCCCGGTGAAACCACCGCTTCGAAAACTCGAGCATCAGGTCCGTGCGCACTCGTGACGTGCTGCTCCTCAAGCACGATGAGGCCTTCGATGTCATGCAGATCGATCATTCTCGCGACATCGCCAACGAAGCAACAGACATCACCCACTTCCAAGCGCGTGCTCGGCGACGCGGCGAGCGACGTCGCTGACTGTCGATCGGTCCCGGGCCGCTCGACAAGGGCCAAGAATGCGCCATCGAGATTTCTGAGCCCTGATTCGGCGATCGTCCGGCCAACGAGGGGGCCATCGACGGTGACGCGGGCGGCGAGCTGAAACTCCCTGCCCCGACGCCCAACATCAGTCGACACTGCAGTCCGGTCCGGGAGGAGGCGCACCCCGATCGTCGACAACACAACCACACCGACCACTGCGACAGGAAGCCCCACGACCGTGATCTCGAGTACCCCGAGCGGTTCTTCACCCGACTTGCTCAGAAGATCCGAAACGACCAGGTTCGTCGACGTGCCAATCAGCGTGATCACACCACCGAGGATGCTCGCGAACGACAGTGGAAGCAGAAAGCGCGAAGCACTGACTCCATTGAGCTGCGACCAACGAACGACACGAGGCGCGAACATCGCCACCAGGGGTGTGTTGGGCACGACAGATGAAGCCCCCGCAGTCACCGCCGCCAGCAGGGCAATCGACCCCCTTCGGTCGAGTAATCGGTCGAACACACGTGAGAACGTCCCCGTCGCCGTGACCGCTCCGGCCAAAACGTACAGCGCTGCAATGGTCGCTGGTGCAGGGCTAGACAGCCCGCTCAGGGCCACCTCAGAATCGATGACGTCCAGAAACATGAGGACGACAACGGCGCCACCCAGCACCACGACCGGTGCAACGCGATCAGCGATAAGGATCACCACACACAACACGATCACGACCAGCGCAATCCACGAATCAGTTGTCACTCGGTTACTTCGTTGAGTTGCCGAAACCGCAAATTGGGCCAGCCCAGTTCGGGTCAGCTGACCAAGCCGTTTGCACGAAGCGCAGCGATGATCTGATCTGCTGCTTCTTCCGCGGACAATGCCGTGGTGTCGACATGAACCTCCGGTGACTCCGGAGCTTCATAGGGCGAGTCGATCCCAGTGAAGTTTGCCAATTCACCGGCACGAGCCTTGGCGTACAGGCCCTTCGGGTCGCGCGTTTCGGCAACAGCAAGCGGTGTGTCGACGTGTACTTCGATGAACTCGCCCACTTCCACTCGCTCGCGGGCCAAGCGACGTTCGGCGCGAAATGGCGAGATAAACGACACGAGGACCAAAAGACCTGCGTCGACCATCAGGCCCGACACTTCAGCGATCCGCCGAATGTTCTCCACGCGATCTGCATCGGTGAAGCCGAGGTCGCGGTTGAGTCCGTGGCGAACGTTGTCACCATCGAGCAGATACGTCCGCACACCGAGCGTGTGGAGCTTCGATTCGACGATGTTCGCAATGGTC
>JBLIKS010000243.1:0-4628 GCA_047635555.1 Candidatus Azotimanducaceae bacterium | reverse complement strand
GGTAGTCCTGCGCCCACCTTCGAAATTCGTCGACCTCGTCTTTCAGCTCACTTCGCACGGCGCGCAGTTCTTCGCGGACCAATTCGACAAGCCGTGCGGTCGTCACGATCCCGAAACGGGTGATCATGTCGTTGACCGCTCCGACGACGCGGTCAGGCGTGCTCGCCGTCCAATGCGCAGCTTGGTCTCGCACGATGGCGTCGTATTCGTGCTCGTAATTCTCCGCCGCGGCCGGAAGAAGACTCGCGATTCTCTCGGTCCACGCCTGTGCGCTGATGGCATTGACCCCTTGAGAGGCAAGCGTCGTCAAGTCGTTCTTCAGCCGTTGTATCAGTTCATCGGCAATGGCCGAGTCGACGAGCGCATCGATGATCTGGTTGTTCTCTCCGCGTTCGTGCAGTCCAACCTTCTGCATGAAGCCCGTTACTTGGTCTCGGGCAAGCGCATCCACAATTTGTGACGGTGGTCGCGCATCGTTCGGATCGTTGGCATGGGCTTGCATCAGGTGGCCCCGGTGGAGCCATTCTGCGGCGGTGCGCGCCAGTCGCTCCGTCGAGTATTCCTCGAAGCGGTCCAAGCCGAGCGACACCTCTGCGAAACCGAGTGCTTCAAAGACGGGGAGGTGGTCGCGCGTGAGGACGTCTGCCTTGACATTGTTGCCTTGCGCGCTCGAGTTCCAATTCGACAGGGTGTACGCAATGAGTTCGGCCTGCACGCTGGGGTCGACCGTCCAACTCCTGAGTGCGCGCCCCATCATCGAGTACACCGACCGCTGATTGCCGAAAGAGACGCCTTTCGTGTTGGAAGCTCCAACAAGAAATGGGTACGCAGGGCCAGTGCGAGCGATCGGCTGAGGAGCACCGGCGGCGTCGAAGATTGCACTCGCTCGCGGGAAGTTGGCGGTCTGCCAATACCCGTTCATCAGTTCACACAACGCCGCCAAAGTGTTCGGCTGCACCCCAGAGGTTGCGTTCTCACTGAGTTCCTTGAAGACATCGGACGAATAGAGGACTCCGAAGCTGTCGCCAGCCCAGTTCCCGGGAAGCTTCCGGAGTAGGTCGCACACGTCGAACAAGAGGCCGGCGCCCGTGCCGCCGGCGAGTGACGAGACAACGATCGCGACCGGGTTGCTGGTGGCCGGTGCCTCTGAGCCATACGCCAGTCGGTGGATCTCACTGAGTTCGGCTGCTGCATCCGCAGACGTCAGTCGGTTGGCTGCAGACGTGAGCGAGTTGTGGATCTCGCGCGCGAAGGTCAGTCCGATCGTTCGGCCGACTGCTCGATACTGGCCTGCTCCCGTGGTGATAGGGACTTGGAGCCAGGTGGGGTCGACCTTCCAACCGGCCTGTTCCGCCCATGCCTCACCACCGACGGATCCCAGCTTCTGGGCAACGGCGGGAAACGTGACACCGGGCGCGACGAGTCCGAGGTAAGAACTGGCGGGCAGCATGTCCACATCGCGGATCTCCTGCCCGTCCTGTTGGGTGGGGCTGTCGATGTGCAGCATCTGCCAGCCAGCGGGAAGATCGTCTCCCTCCCATCCAATGGTGCGGAGCCAGGAGAGAAGATCTCGTCTGAGGTAGCGGAGTGTCTTACCTCCGGATCCACCGAGGCCGACGAAAAGGAAGCGTCGTAACATGTGTCTGTCCGTTCTTTCTGTTATCGCTACGCGCGGTACGGCGGAGGCGGAGGCTTACGAGACGGTGCCGTCGAAGTCGGTGGGGGAGGAGCCGGGGTCGGGCCCGTTCTGCGTGTTGGTGCTGATGGCGGTTTGGGACTCGGCGGAGGACTTGGCTGCGTACCCTCATCGGATGCACCCGTCTGCGGTTGATCCGCACCATCCAGATCAGACGAATTTGGTCCGGCGGCAGCTTCTGCGTCTCGAATTCGGCTATCCAACCGACGAAGTCCTTCGTCCATGATTGACGCAGTGGTGGATGGTGTGGTTCCGACTGGAACGACAGCCACAATGCGATTCCTCTCACCGACGGTGACGAGCACCAGGCGGCCGAACCTCAGCGGCACAGGTGCACGACGCTGATTCTTGGAGCTCGCACCTGCTGCCGGATCTGCGAACACGGTCGACCCGCCCGACTCGACCACAGCCGCAAGTCTTCTGAACGGGTTCAGCGATAATCGCCGCCGAAGTATCAGGTCATTGTCGAGTTCATATCGCCTCCTTGAGCCGACGACCTGGCGCATATCCGAGAGCTTGATCGGAGCATCGCCACCAGCACGGACGACTCGACCGTTCGAAGGATCTCGAACAAGCACCGATGTGACCATCAGCATCTCATTCGGTGTCTGAAGCTTCGCCTGCATTGCCGTCAAGCTCTGCATGATGAAGTACGTGAGGGCCGCTGACGCGAGCGCAAGGATCGCGGCGAGACGCCGTTGAGTCGACGAGTCGATGGGCTTCGAGAAAGTGAACTCAGGGAAGCTGACGTCGCCGTTTCCCATGTTCTTCGGGGGTTCGCCAGCGGGTTCGAACGTGGCATCGAATCCGACGGCGACGGTGCCGACGTCATTCGAACTCTCTGCGACCTCAATGGCAGCGTTGATGCTGAGCGACTTATTCGCCGGCCCGCATGCCGGTTGCTCGTCATCGATTGTCAGGATCGCCAAGTCTGAACCATCGGCGGCGCGAACGATCGCGGATTGTGCGTCCAACGTGATGCACACCTGGTCGGAAACATTGGCCGATGGCGACACCTCGAGCCTTCCGGTCAAGGTGTCCTCCCCCTCGATTCTGCTATCGCCGACCCACTGTACGGGAGGCACCGAAGGGACATCTTTGACCGGGATCGATTCGGAAAGCGGTTCAATCGATCCGAGGCCGGCGAAGTTGCCTGTGAATACGCCAGCAACTTCGAGCTCAGCTTGGCTACCCGATGGGGTCGGGATCTCGGCAACCCACTGTCGAGATACGGGATCCCAGGTTGTGGGAACGGCAGACCCATTGAAGGTTGCGGTGAGGGCGACCTCTTGATCACCGACGCCGGCTGCCGACGAAGTTCCCCCACCGGGCGGGCCCACTAACAAGTATGCGGGCGTCGACGACGCTCCGTCGTACAGGCTTGGCTCGCCTACGGCTGTGATCGACGCAGACAGCGACACGAAGCATGAGCCGATTTCAGCGCCTTCGACACGCGCCGACAGGGATGTCGACTGGGACCGGTCGCTCGACGACAACTCGTACTGCAGCGATTGTTCACCAGAAGCGATCACCACGTCACCGAGCACTAATTGAAGACGTGCGATCTCTGTCCCGCTACTGGGAAGAGCGAGCGCCGCGACGGACTCGACGATGCTGGCTGGAACACCCCGCGTCAACAGTTCACACGGCACCTCCGACCGGCCGGCGCGGCGTTGAGTCTCAGCGAATTGACGTTCCGCTTCCTCAAATAAGCGTTGGGCCTCCTCGAGAAACACGTTCACCAATTCCGCTGTCTGCGTTGCTTCGATCCGCGTTCCGTTGATGCCGCATTCTCCCTGACCGCCGGTGAGTAGGCGGTCCAGAACTGGGTCGGTGTTGGCCCGATCGGCTTGGTTCTGGTCGCCCACGATCAGCCTGACGACGAACTGCAGGTCTCGAACCTTGTCAGCGAGTGGTTCGTCAAGGTTGAACTCGACTGGGACCGGCCCGCAAACAGCAGCCTCGAAGCGGCTCTTGATCTCGTCCACATTGGTGAGATCCGTATATGTGGCATAGCTCGCATCGTCGATGTCGTACGCGCCGTCGGTGAACCAAACAAGCGTTTGGCAGTCTGGTGGGGCCGCGCTGTTCTCGAAGTACTCGGAGGCCTTGAGGATTGCCAACACGTAGTCGGTGTTGCCATCGTTCGTCTGGCTCGCGACCTGATCAATCTCCGAGTTCGCCATCTCCGACTCCGCTGGCAGATCGAAGGTCCTCGGTTCCGTGACACCGTTACCAAACCCAGCAATCGAGAGGCTGACCCCGGACCCCGCGCCAGCAATCCCGTTGACGAGGGCCTTCGCTCCTTCTACTCGCGCGTTGCCAGGATCGGATGTCCGAAGGCTGATGGATTGATCGATGAGTAGAAGGACATCTCGGCTTGCGCACACTTCTGTGGCGGGTTCCTCTTGCCCGCGTGGCACCCGAACAACTGGTGTGGCGTGGGCGCCGGCGGCGGGCATCGAAATGCACGAGAACAGGCCGATGAGAAGCGCGATGCCCAGTGGCGCGGACGGTGACTTCATCGCCGCGCTACCGATGAAGCGATAGCCCATGCGTGTGCGACGCTGCCCGCCCATCCGGCGAATGCAAGAGCTCCGGCGAGGAGGGCTGGGCGCCATGACTTTTCCACGTAAGTGAGACTGGACCGTCGCGCAAGGTCAACGGACCTGAACCACGAGAACAACACGGCACCTACGACACCGCCGAGCGCCCATCCGACCACCGATGACGTGTAAATGTCGACGGTCTGGCCGGCGCCGTCGGACTTCGATGTGAACCACAGGCTCCAGGTAGCGATGGTGCTCAATGCAAGAAGCAGCACGGGAATCACCGGATCTTGCAGAGCAGGATCAAGACCAGCCGTCGACGAGGCCATCGCTAGATTCGGTTGTCTGCGGGGCGGAGGGCCGGGACGCTGCTGATTCAATGT
>JBLIKS010000242.1:0-4709 GCA_047635555.1 Candidatus Azotimanducaceae bacterium | reverse complement strand
CGTCAGGCATCACCGACACCGAGCAGGCGTTCTTCGACGATGGTTCGGTTGAGAAGTTGGGCGAGCTGGGTGCCGTTGGCCGCATCGGCTGGTACGTGCCGTCGTATGTCATCGACGAATATCCCGAACTCGCCACGTGGGAGGGATACACGACTCCCGAAGCTGCAGCGTTGTTCGCCACAGCCGAGACTGGCGACCGCGGCCGATTCCTTGGCACCGATCCGTCGTACTCAGAGTTCGATGGTCAGATCATCGAGAACCTCAGCCTGCCGTTCGATGTCGTCTTCTCCGGTTCAGAGCCGGCCACCGTCGCCGAACTGGACGCCCGTGTCGCGGCGAAGGAGCCGGTGCTCATGTACTGGTGGACGCCGACCGCTGCTGTTGGTAAATACGATCTGAAGCAGGTTGCGTTGCCGCCGTACACCGAGGAATGTGGCGTCGCGGCAGCCGCCGGTGATGGCGGGGTGGATTGCGAGTACCCGGAGGATGTCATTCTCAAGGCGAACTTCGCTGGCCTGAACGACAAGGCGCCGGGTGTCTACAGCTTCTTGAAGGCCTTCACGATTACTAATGACGATCAGCTCGAGATGTTGCCGTCGGCGGAAATTGACGGTGAGGACGTCGAGGACGTCGCCACCGCGTGGATCGTTGCACACAAGGACGTCTGGTCCACCTGGATCGGCTGACACGAGTTGGCGGAGTTGCGGGTCGAAATGCCACCCGCAACTCCGTCGCATGTCGGTCCACACCGACAGGAAGAAGACGTTGATGACGGTCACCGCCGCCAGTTCCAGCCCGACGCAGGCCCGGGGGTCAGATGAATCGACCCCGTGCCTCCAAGCACACGGGGTGTGGAAGGTGTTCGGAGCCAAGCCGCAGCGCGCGCTCGACATGGCTGACAGTGGCGCCTCCCGTTCGGAGGTGCTCGAGGCAACGGGTAACACGATTGGCGTTCGCGATGTGTCCTTTGCTGTTGCGACCGGCGAGACGTTCGTCGTTATGGGGTTGTCGGGCTCGGGCAAGTCGACGTTGTTGCGATGTGTTGCACAGCTCGGCGGTCTCAGCCGCGGCTCTGTTGACCTGGAAGGTCGCGAGCTCACCTCGATGTCAGCGTCTGAACTGCGTGATGTGCGCCGGACGAAATTGTCGATGGTGTTCCAGCACTTCGGGCTGTTCCCTCATCGCCGAGTTATTGACAACGTGGCGTACGGCTTGGAGGTGCAGGGCATCAAACGCGCAGTTCGCCGTGAGCGGGCGACCGCAGTACTCGACCTTGTCGGCCTATCCGGCTGGGGCGAGCACTATCCGGGCCAACTCTCCGGAGGCATGCAGCAGCGTGTTGGGTTGGCGCGGGCTTTGGCCGTCGAGCCCACCGTGTTGTTCTTTGACGAGCCGTTCTCGGCGCTCGATCCACTGATCCGCCGTGACATGCAGGACGAACTCTTGAGGCTGCAAGGGGAGATGAATCGAACGATTGTGTTCGTCACGCACGACTTCGACGAGGCGATCAAGCTCGGTGATCGCATCGCGATCATGAAGGACGGCGAGTTTGATCAGATTGGTACCGCCGAGCAACTGATTGCTGATCCGGCAACGGACTATGTGCGCGAGTTCACGAAGGACGTGTCGCGGGCGAAGGTGCTCACGGTGCGTTCAGCGATGACACCCCTCGCCGCGCTCACGGATGTGATGGCGGAGGCGCCGACGGTGATGGTCGATGTGCGCGATTCGATCGAGACGGTATTGCCGACGATGCTCGGGAGCGTTGCTGCCGTCGGCGTCCTTGACGGGAGTGGCGACCTCATTGGGGTGGTCGACCGTGACGCTGTCATTCGCGTGATCGAGACCGCTGGTGGGTCTCGCGCGTCATGAGCGTCGCGTTGTCCGCCGATCGTTCGGTTGGGATCGACCGAAAGTGGTGGCCGTGGGTTGCGCTGCTCGCTGGCTTCGTCGCGTTGCAGACGGCGTTTTCTTCCTCCGAGTCGTTCCCCATCGGCCTGGACCGGACGTTTTCGGATCCGCTTGACGACGTCGCCAGGTGGTCGCAACGCAACCGTCGCGATCACTGGCTGTTCACCTACTTGTTCAATCCGATCACGGACCTGGTGCGGTGGGGCTTGGACACGGTGGAGTCGTTGCTGTTGTGGGTGCCGTGGTTCGTATTGCCGCTCGCAGTGTTCGTGTTCATCGCGCGGACACGGCGGTGGAAGCAGGCAACGTTCGCGGCGCTCGCGTTGTTGTATCCGGGGTTGTTCGACATGTGGGAAGTGACGGTCGAGACGCTTGCGCTGATGACGATCGCCGTCGTTTTCTGTGTGCTGATTGGGCTGCCGCTTGGTGTGTTTGGGGCGCTCAGGCCTCGGGCGGCGAAGGTCATGCGTCCAGTGCTCGACGCAATGCAGACCGTGCCAGCGCCCGTTTACTTCGTGCCAATGGCACTGTTCTTCGGCATTGGTGCCGTGCCCGCGACGTTGGCGACGGTGGTGTATGCACTGCCTCCTGTGGTGCGTCTCACGACGTTGGGCATCGGCGAGGTGCCGCCGCAAGCTGTTGAAGCATCGAAAATGTTTGGCGGGACGACGTTCCAGACCTTGCGCAAAGTTCAGTTGCCGATGGCGACGCCGACGATCCTGACCGGCATCGCTCAGTCGATCATGATGGCGCTCGGCATCGTGGTCCTCGCGACGTTGCTCGGTGCCGGCGGTCTCGGCCAAGAGGTGATGGACACGCTCAGTCAGCGGCGCACCGGACGAGGCATCGCCACAGGGCTGGCGATCGTGTCGGTGGCCATTGTGCTCGAACGGCTCGGTCGGGCTGCGGTGAGCCCCAGGGGTTCGGACGCCTTGCCACGGAAGATCGTGTGGGGAGCAGTCGGTGGCCTCGTCGTCCTCGTGATCGTGGGGCGAATCGGATCATTCACCGAGTTCCCAGCGGTGTGGGACGTCAAGTTGTTCGATCCGATCGACACCGGGATCGATTGGGTGCGTGACAACTTGCGCTGGCTGACCCGGTGGGTCAACGACACGATCGTGATCCGGTTCTACCTGCCTGTGCGCGACCTGCTGACCGACACGATTGCGTGGCCTGCCCTGGTGTTCGCCGTCGGTTGGATCGGGTGGCGTCTCAGTGGCTGGCCGTTGGCGGTCTTCAACTCGGCGAGTTTGCTCGTGATTGGGTTGATCGGGATGTGGGAGTTGACCCTCGATACGTTCACGCAGGTGCTCGCCGCTGTCGCCGTCGCGGTAGCGATTGCGGTCCCGATTGGTGTGTGGGCCGGTCGCAGTCCTCGGATTGAGGCCGTGCTCAGTCCGATCCTCGATGGCCTACAGACCGTCCCGTCGCTCGTCTACATCATCCCCGCGGTCACATTGTTCACGCTTGGCGTCGTGCCGGGAATCATCGCGTCGGTGCTGTACGCCATCGTCCCGGGAATTCGCATCACCGCGCTCGGCATCAAACAGGTCGCCCCCGAGAGCATCGAGGCGTCACAGATGTTCGGTGCGACACCCCGCCAGACGATGGTCGGCGTGCGGACCCCGCTGGCTGCCACAACGATCATGGCAGGCATCAATCAGGTCATCATGATGGTGCTGGCCATGGTGATCATCTCCGGGCTGGTGGGCGGCGGCGGGCTCGGGTTCGAAACGATCAGCGCAGTGAAGAACAGCGAGGTCGGCCTCGGCTTCGAGGTCGGGCTTGCGATCGTGCTGATGGCCATCGTCTTGGATCGCTGCACTCAGGCAATCGGGCAACGGTTGCGACCGCCGACTTCGGCCGACGGGTGACGTTGGAAGGTCGTCCCAAATGTGGCCTTTGTTACCAATGGGTAGACATGGTGGTTACCAGTCGGTAACTTAGGGGTATGACAGATTTTTCGATGAAGCTGAATGAAGACCAGCTGACCCTTCAGAAGTGGGTCCATGACTTCGCCGCCGAGGTGGTTCGCCCGGCCGGTGAAGAGTGGGACGAGAAGGAAGAGTTCCCATACCCAATCGTCGAGCAGGCCAAAGAGATCGGTCTGTACAGCTGGGAATTCATGGCTGAGGCCATGATGAACGACCCGACCGGCCTGTCGATGCCGATCGCCATCGAAGAGCTGTTCTGGGGCGATGCCGGTATCGGCATGGCCATCATGGGCTCCGGCCTCGCAGCCGCGGGCATTGCATCGTCGGCCACCCCTGAGCAACTGATGGAGTGGGTGCCGCAGTGCTACGAGGACGAAAAGGGCAAGCTCGCCCTCGGTGCGTTCTGCGCCTCCGAGCCCGACGCTGGTTCTGACGTCGGCGGCTACCGCACGTCGGCCAAGTATGACGAGGCCAAAGACGAGTGGGTGCTGAACGGCACGAAGGCCTGGATCACCAACGGTGGTATTTCCAACATCCACGTCGTGGTAGCAGTTGTTGACCCCGAGCTTGGCTCGAAGGGTCATGCGTCGTTCGTTGTTCCCCCGAACACAAAGGGCCTGTCGCAGGGCCAGAAGTACAAGAAGCACGGTATTCGTGCTTCGCATACGGCCGAAGTCGTCCTCGATGATGTGCGTGTGCCCGGCCGTTGCCTGCTCGGCGGCAAGGAGAAGCTCGACGAGCGCCTCGCCCGGGTGCGTCGTGGCGAGAAGGGCAACTCGCAGGCCGCGATGCAGACCTTCGAAGCCACCCGCCCCGCCGTTGGTGCCCAGGCACTCGGTGTTGCTCGTGCCGCCTTCGAGTACT
>JBLIKS010000241.1:0-4719 GCA_047635555.1 Candidatus Azotimanducaceae bacterium | reverse complement strand
CCGATGGGCGATGTCGGCACGATTGCTGACGTTGCTGGCGCCGTCATCTACCTCGCGTCAGATGCTGCAGCCATGGTCAACGGCATCATCCTGCCCGTCGACGGCGGGTGGACTGCTCAGTAACCCGCTTTCAGGGAACGCGTCAGCGAGCAATCCAGAGTCGGTTCGGCGAGAGGGTTCAGCGCCAGATCGGGCGGATCAGCCCGATCGCGCTGGTCGGCGTGACGATGATCGCTCGCCGCCGCTCGCGGACCATTGCGTTCCGGAATTCGTCCCAGTCGGGATGGTCCTTGCCGGAAACTGCACGAAAGGCGTCGACCAGCGTGTCCATTGCGGGCCCGTGCGTCTCCGTCGCGATCGGGCTGACAACGGCAGTTCCATCAAAACTGAGATAGCTGCCCTCGTGCGACACGTGGTACACGACTCGCGGGTCTCGTTGGACGTTGTAGACCTTGGCTCGATCAGGCAGCACCGAGAAGACAATCGTGTCGCCGTCGAGGCCATGGTGCACGTCGGAAGATTGTGGGCGTCCATCACGACGAAGCGTGATCAGGGTTCCCTCGCGCACGCCTGCGGCGAACGCGAGCCCTTCAGAAAGATCGACCGGGTTCACTTCCATGCGGCATTCACTTTCGAGTGACCTTCACCGGGAGGCTGGCGTAGCCGTGGACGAACGACGAGAGCGTGCGGGTTGGTTCGGCCTGTATTTCGATCCGCTCGAAGCGTTCCAGGATTTCTTCCCACAGAATCCGGAGCTGCATCTCGGCCAAACGAAGGCCCATACAGCGATGGACGCCGAACCCGAACGAGAGGTGATCCGATGCGTTGTGCCGCTCGATGTCAATGCTGTCGGGGTTCTCAAAAATGTCGGCGTCGCGGTTCGCCGATAGATACCACATGAGCAACTGGTCGCCCTGCAAGATCTGCTTGCCGCCCAGATCACAGTCACGGGTTGCGGTGCGGCGCATGTAGGCGAGTGGCGTCTGCCAACGGATGATCTCTTGGACCATGTTGCGGATGAGGTCGGGGTTCGCGCTGAGCTTGTCGTATTGCTCGGGGAACGTGTTGAGCCCGTAGACGCTGCCGGTCATCGTGTTGCGAGTCGTGTCGTTGCCGCCGACGATCAAGAGCAGCAGGTTGCCCAAGTGATCCATCGCGGACATGTCTTTGGTGGCCTCGCCGTGCACGAGCATCGAGACGAGGTCGTTGCCCGGTGCCGCTCGCCGCTTTTCCCACAAACCTGAGAAGTAGTGCACGCACTCGACCAGTTCGTCGTGGCGCTGCTGATGCGATTCGATAACACCGCCTGGCTCGGGAATTGCGAAGACGATGTCGGACCAGCGCGCAAGCTTGCGGCGATCTTCGAAGGGAAAGTCGAACAACGTGGCCAGCATGCGGGTCGTCAGTTCGATCGAAACGGTCTCGACCCAGTCGAAGGTCTCACCTTCAGGAAGCGACTCCAAGACGTCGATCGTGCGCTCGCGGATCAACGGCTCGACGTTCTGCAAATTCTTCGGCTGCACCGCTGGGGTGACCGTCTTGCGCTGCGCTCGCTGCATGGGTGGATCCATGGCGATGAACGACGACGTCTGCGCCCCTGCGCCGGAGGGCGCTTCGGTTGGAACACCCAACGTGATGCCACTCGCCGAGGAAAAGGTCTGCCAGTCGCCTTCGACGGCCTTGATGTCATCGGCCTTGGTGACCGACCAGTACCGGCCAGCGGTTTCGATCTCGTTGAAATGGATCGGGTCTTCGTTGCGAAGACGCTCGAAGTAGCGGTGGTAGCGATCTTCGGCAAACAGGTTGGCATTGAGCGGGTTGATGTCTTCGAGGGTCAGCTCGTCGGCTGGCGCAACGGCGGCACCTTTTTCGACCTGCTCCTGTTCCGGCGACCGGAAGTCCGCTGGCGGCCGTTGAAGTTTCTGGTCGTTACTGATGTCGGTGTCGGTGTCGGTGTCGGTGTCGGTCATCGTGGCGTTCTTTCCCAAAGTCGCTGATCGACACCCACCCCGTGTCGGTGCATCGCGCTCTTCTCTCGACACTAGTGAGGGGCGCGTATCTGGTCCGTCTCGGACGGCCTGTCAGCAGCCGTTGCCGCATCACTCCCAAAAACGTCGACGAGGCCTTCACCGAGAACCGGTGACCGGCAGTGGTAGCCGTCGCGACCGCAGCGGCCGCAACGGTCACCTTGGCGAAAATGTCCCAGGGCCCCCGGGCGCTCAATCGTCAGAATTGGAGATGGGGGCGACACGACACACTTTTCCACCGGGGTTCTTCGCTTGAGACGACGAAACGTTTGCCGCGATGACGAGCTGTGCGTCGGTAGCCCACCCAACTCGGCCGCTTGGGGTCTTCGCCGATGTGGTTCGGCCCTGATTGGTGAGAGGTCGATTACAACGGCCGCACGATCCGAGGTGCAGTCGTGCCGGTTCAGTTAATAGCGATGATCTGAATCGCTGCGATACCAGCGGTGAACAAAGCATTCGTTGCGCGATAAAACTGGTACTGGTTCACTTGGCCGATGGCTTCTCCGAGAGGAGTTGAAGCGACGCTTTCCGGCATTGATTGGCTCATCAGGATGTTGGCTTGCTGCGCCGCGTCGAAGGTCAGAATTCCGTAGAGAGCGATTCCTACTGCCGCGACACTGAGCAGGAGCGCGAAGCCACTTCCACTGAAGACAATCGTGGCGGTGAGCGCGCTCATGGAGATGAAGTACGTCAATTGAGACCTCGACATCCGTTCTGAGTTTTGGTTGCCGAGTTCGATCCATGTTGATTCGTTCATGAGTTTCTTTCTTGTTGATTATTGATACTGTGAATTATGGCACACCTCGGGCGGAAGAATGAGGAAGCGCTGCTTGCCGAGGTCGGCCACAGTGGGCTCCGCTTCGCACTTGGGCGCTCCTATTGACTCTTCAAACAGACCACGATCGACAACGGGTTCTGCGACGCCGGCGTCCCGGCGCCGCTCAGTGCGTGTCGGAGCCTTGTCGGCGACGCGACTCGCCTGCGTGACCCACCAGTGATCGACATTCCTGACAAGCCAACCGATGACGAACTTGCCGCGGCCGTCGAAATTCAAGGTGGCGTGGCCTCGACCCAGCACAGGCAGACGCCGTGTGAGAGCGTCAAGACGTGGATGAGCGACACAACACAACGTTTCCAGCCGGGTTCTTTTCCCGGACCGACGAGACCGACGACGCCGAGTTCTACGCGTTCGATCGGCTGGTCACCCACATCGACGATGGCGCGATCGCTGCCGTCGGAGCCCTGTACGACGAACTCAACTTCTCCGGCCTCTCGGACCCCAGCTCGGGCCCCGTGCTCGACATCTGCTCGTCGTGGATTTCACACTTTTCGACCAAACCTGAGCGGCTTGTCGTGACTGGCATGAACGCCGCCGAGCTCGCCGCCAATGAGATGGCCGACGAACGGCACGTGCACGATCTCAACGTCGATCCAACGCTGCGCTTCGACGACGCAGCATTCGCCGCGGTGACGTGCTGTGTCTCGGTTGACTACCTGACCAAGCCGCTCGATGTCTTCGCCGAGGCAGCCCGGGTGCTGCGACCAGGCGGCATCTTCGTGTGCACGTTCTCGAACCGCTGCTTTCCGACGAAGGCGATCCGTGGCTGGCTGCACACCGACGACAGCGGTCGCTGCCGCATCGTCGAGACGTACTTCGACATGACCGCCGGCTTCGATGAGCCGACCACGCAACTGCGCAACCCAAAGGCATCGGGCGACCCGTTGTTCGCTGTGTGGGCTCACCGCTCAGCCACCTGAAGGCTTCGTGCCCAGCGAGGGCCAGCTGTGACCACGCGAGTGCGCTGGCTGATGCATTCAGCGATGACCCATCGATCATTCATGCCAACGCTCATGCCAGCGCTCATGCCAACGTCGGTCGCCATGGCCGACACATCGCACCCGAGCACGGGCCGACACCTGAGGTGAAGTCGCCGGGCGGTCTCGTGTAACGAGTGCCGTCAGCCGATGAAGCCAGCGGCCTTATGTGAACCATCACAAAGTGGTTTCGACGCCGACTGGCCACAGCGGCAGAGCGTGACGCGGTTCCGGGTCTCGAGCTTGGTGCCATCTGACTGCGTGACCTCGATACCGCCACTCACCCACAACGGACCATCCGGGATCACGGCAACCTCGACCGGGAGGTCAGGTTCGATCGTCTCGCCGTCGACGGCATAGGTGAGCGCGCCCGACGGGCAACGCTCGATCATCGCCATTGCCTGGGCCCGAACCTGACTGTCATCTGTTTTGGCTGCCATCTTCCAGACGTTGGTGACCTGGTTGCCGCAAAAACCGGCATGGACACACATCGGCCGGTCGTCGAAGACTTCGATGCCATCGCCGCCGTAGCTTTTGGCTCGCTCGCCGTACGTTCCCTCGGGAGCGTTCTCCGAGCCGTCCCATTCGATCGAGGCATGGGAGCCATCGCAGAAGGGCTTGTTCGACGACGCACCGCAACGGCACAGCGCGACCTTCTCCTTAACGCTCTCGGGCCGGTCGGTCTTCCAGGTAAGCGGCTCACCATGTTCGGACATGACCGGCGTCTTCGACGTGACCGGCACGCCACCACTCACCAGGTACGGGCCGCCTGCGGCCACCGTGATCTTCTGTTCATCAGACATGTTCTGTTCCTTGCTTCTTGGGGCGCTGGTTGCGGGCGCTGGTTGCGGGCGCTGGATTCGTCGGGTGATTGGTC
>JBLIKS010000240.1:0-4720 GCA_047635555.1 Candidatus Azotimanducaceae bacterium | reverse complement strand
TGCAGAAGGGTTCATCGATCATGCCGGGCAAGGTCAACCCGGTGCTCGCTGAAGTCGTGTTGCAGGTGGCGGCACAGGTGATTGGCAACGACACGGCCATCACGATCGGCGCGATGCAAGGGAACTTCCAACTCAATGTCCGGGTCCCCCTGATTGCTCGAAACCTGTTGGGATCGATGCAGATCCTGTCGGGCGCGACGAGTCTGTTCTCGGAGAAATGCGTGGCCGGAATTGAGGCGAACACCGCACGACTTGCGTGGTTGGCCGACAACACGCTGGCGTCGGCGACCGTGCTGAACCCGATTGTCGGTTACGACGTTGCCAGCGAGATTGTGCGCTGCGCGCAACACGACCAAATTTCGTTGCGGGAGGCCGCGCGCGAATTCGGTCTCGATGATGCGCTGATCGAGGATCTGCTCAACTCGCGACGCATCGCCCGGGGCAATCAGGTTGGCTGATCGAGGTCACCTCAGTCGGGGATGAATCGCTCCCGAGAAGTGGTGATTTTCGAGGGCCTCGTCGCGGCCCTGCCAACCCCTCACGTCGGTGAACTGCAATGCACCGCCGCCGCCCGCTCCGCAATCGGCACTCGGTGGATCGCAACGGATCGGGCCTGTGCGCACGGTGGTTGCTCGACCACTCGACGTTCGGCTGGCCGCTCGTGGTCGAAGGGGCTCCGACGGGTAGTGACATCGAGCTGATAGAAATAGCGACACAAAGGTGCCTTTCATTTGGCTCTTCCGTCGGCGGCAACGAGGCGCGCGTGATTAATGAAGAAGAAGAACGACTTGCCGTCGTTTTGCGTGAATTTGCTCGCACGCTGACAACAGACTTTCCAATACAGGGCATTGTTGACCATTTGGTCGGACGGATCGTGGAAGTTCTTCCCGTGACTGGCGCCGGGGTGACCTTGATCTCGCACGACTTAAGTCCGAAGTACGTGTCCGCGTCGAACGCTGCTGCGCTGGGCTTCGAGCAGCTCCAATCGAAGCACGGAGATGGCCCGTGCATCTTGGCGTATCAGTCGGGCGAGTCGGTCGCGGTGCCCGACTTGTTGCTTGATGAGCGCTTTCCAGTCTTTGGACCAGCAGCGCGCGCCGAAGGACTCGCGGCGGTGTTCACCTTCCCGTTGCGTCATGGCGATGGCTGTATTGGTGCGCTGGACCTGTATCGGGAAACGGCCGGCCCGTTGAGCGTTCACGAAATGATCACCGCCGAAACAATGGCTGATGTCGTCTCGGCGTGTCTGATTAATGCGCAGGCGCGAGAACGGGCCGACATGGCGTCGGCTGCGTACCTCTACGACTCATTGCACGACCCACTGACGAATCTGCCGAACCGTACGTTGCTGTTGGACTGCCTATACGAGGCGAATCTGCGAGCAAAACGATCACGCCTGTACACGTCCGTGTACTTCGTTGACCTCGACCGGTTTAAGTTGGTGAATGACCACCACGGTCATCACGTTGGCGATGGACTCCTCATCGCAGTAGCTCGGCGATTTACTGATATTTTGGGAGTTGAAGACACGGTTGCGCGCATATCGGGCGACGAATTCGTGTTCTTGTGTGAGGCCTTACCCGACGCGATCGAGGCAAAAAATATCGGGAGGCGCATCGAAAAAGTATTTGATCGCCCGTTCGTCGTCGATGGTCTACGGTTGTCGATATCGGCAAGTATCGGCATGGCCGTTGCCAGTCCCGGCGAGGAAGTCTCGGCCGAGCTCGTCGTGCATGCAGATACTGCGATGTATCTCATCAAGCGACATCGCGGAGGGCGACGTCACGTCGTCGGGCAAGTTGACAGTGCGCTGAGTATTATCCCCCTGAACTTCGAGCAAGAGATCGGTGATGCGCTCGAAAAAGACGAGCTTCATATCGCGTACCAACCGATTGTTCGCATGTCTGACAACGTCATGAGTGGGGTCGAGGCATTGCTGCGATGGGATCACCCGACCCGAGGCAAAATTTCACCGTTGATCATCGTTGGCGCAGCCGAACGAAGCTCGCTCATCAACCTGCTTGGCGAGTGGGTTCTCGAGCGAAGCTGTGGAGTCTTGCGAACGTGGGAAACGAGCGACCGTCTTGCCCCGATCGGTATCGCCGTGAACGTGTCCGCTCGACAACTTGTCAGCGGAGACTTCTTCAGCACCGTCGAGCATGCCGTGTCGCGTGCTGGCATCGATCCGACTCGGTTGGTGCTCGAAATGACCGAGAACCTGCTTATCGAAGATTCGGACCGCGCGATGAAGGTGTTGAGCGACCTGCGGCGATTCGGTGTCCGGATTGCTGTGGACGACTTCGGTACCGGCTATTCGTCGCTCAGCTATCTCACCCGACTGCCGATCGACATCATCAAGATCGATCAAAGTCTGATCGCCGGTATTGCTAGTGGGCCTGAGGCAGTGGTGGTGTCGGCGGTGACCAACCTCGCTCATGAGTTGGGGATGGTTGTGGTTGTCGAGGGAATCGAGAGCCAAGTACAACACGACGAGATCGTCCGGATCGGATGCGACTACGCCCAGGGGTATCACTTCGCTGTGCCGATGTCGGAGTCGGAAATCATGGAGAGCGACTGGTCGTTGCCTTTGCCCAACGGTGCGTCAAAGTTCAGATAAGAACGGCCAACCGTGCGGTTCAATCCGCCGGGAAATCACGGGGCGTCTCAGCGCCGTCAAAAAGTCGGTCGAGGCTCAAGCGGGAGCATGTGCGGCGACGAACGAATCGACCACGTCGGCCAACAGCTGGTCGTCAACGGCTTGGTTTGCAAGTAGGCGATAGAACAGTAGCGAGCCTGCCATCGAGCCGAGTGCCTGCATTGGAGCGACACCAGCGCGCAACTGGCCCGTCTCTTCTCCCAGCCTGACGATCGCCGTAAACGTCTCGACGAGTTCGGCAATGAAACGGTCGCGCACGGTGCGGACCGTGTCGTCGTGCAGTGCTCGTTCGATCATCACGGCAATCAGCTTCGTGCGCCCCTCGTCGCGGAGATCCGACGCAAGGTTGGTCAGCAGAGTGATGAGGTCGTCGCGCACGATGCCTGACAGTCTGCTCGCGGGTGGCACGTGTTTGCCGACGGCTTGGAGCGTGGCATGGAGCAGGTCTGACCGATGCGGGTAATGCTTGTAGACAGTGGTTCTGCTCACCTCGGCGGCAGCGGCAACCTTGGCGTGGGTGACCTCGTCGGGCCCGCTATCGAAGAGCAGCGCAACCGCAGCGTCGAGCACGGCCTGGCGCGAGCGCTCGATCCGAGGATCGACGGAGACGTCGGGGATCTCGGGTGCATCTGGATCGGAGAAGTTGGCGTCGAGGGTCATGGGTTGTGTCTTTGGACACGATGGCGGACGGGTTCTTGCCTTTCCTCACCCTACTCGGCAGAATAACCAACATGAACAATCTGTCCAATAGTGGCGTGCGCTCCGAAGTCGTCACACTTCCCGGTGCTGACGCATCGATGTGGGCGCGGCTTGGTTCGTTCGCGTTCCGTCGTCGCCGAGCGGTGTTGCTCGCCTGGATCGTCGTGTTTCTCGGAACCTTCGTGGCCGTTGGCGCCATCGGTAGCTCTTCAGAGAGCTCGTTTGAAAGCCCCGACTCCGATTCACTTGCTGGCTTCGAGATCTTGAAAGACAACTTCGGTGCGGGCGGCAGCTTCCTGTCCGGATCGATTGTCTACGAGGCAGAGCAGGGCGTCGGTGACGCCGAAGTCGAATCGACCATGTCTGGCCTCTTCGACGAGATCGCCGCATTCGAAGAAATCACATTGACAAGTCCGTACTCGTCGATCGGTGAGCAACGCGGCCTTGTTGCGCCCGATGGCCGGATCGCATACGCCAGCATTGACTTCGACGAGAACACCGACGAGCTGCGGGCGAGCGAGATCGGCCAGGAGATCAACGTGCTTGTCGAGGCAACTGAACTCGACGGCGTCAACATCGAGATTGGCGGCGCCGCACTTGCAGAGTTTGAGCCACCGGAATCGGAACTCATCGGCCTCGCTTTCGCCGTGGTTATCCTGATCCTCGCATTCGGTTCGGTGCTGGCCATGGGCCTGCCAATTGGCGTCGCTTTGTTCGGCGTCGGAATTGGTGTTGGCACCATCACGCTGCTGACCAACGTGATATCGATCCCCGATTTCGCAACGACGCTTGGTGCGATGATCGGCCTCGGCGTCGGCATTGACTACGCCCTGTTCATCGTCACCCGATACCGAGAGGGGACACGGGCGGGTATGTCGTCGCACGACGCCACAGTTCGCGCGATTGACACCGCTGGGCGCGCTGTGCTCTTCGCCGGCCTGACCGTCGTCATTTCGCTGCTTGGTATGTTTGTCATGCAGCTGGCGTTCATCAACGGGCTGGCCACCGGTGCCGCGGTCACCGTCGCCATCACAATGGTCGCCTCGGTCACGCTCCTGCCAGCGCTCATTGGTTTCGCCGGCCCGCGAGTCGAAGTCACCCGCTGGCGCGGCCTGATCATGGCTGGCTTCATCGCCGTAGCACTGCTCGCCGTCGGCCTCGGATTCCAGCCGGTCGCCGCTGCCTTTGCCGCCATGTCGCTGGGCACGCTGATCATGTCGTTCTTTCTCCCGGGTCTGCGCAAGGAATTGCCGCCACGGCCGGAGAAGCCACTGCGCGAAACCTGGTCGTACCGCTGGAGCCACTTCGTGCAGCGCAACCCGTGGCCGATGGCAATTGGCGTGACGGTTCTGTTGCTCATCATGA
>JBLIKS010000239.1:0-4759 GCA_047635555.1 Candidatus Azotimanducaceae bacterium | reverse complement strand
GAGCCGCTTCACCGCAATGACTCGGCTCGACCACAACCGTGCAATCAGCCAGCTCGCCACGCGCCTCGATGCTTCCGTCAATGACATCAAGAAGATGACCGTGTGGGGCAACCACTCGGTCACGCAGTACCCCGACCTCGCGCACTGCGAAGTCGGCGGCAAGAACGCACTTGAACTGGTCGGCGACCAGGACTGGTACGCCAACAGCTACATCCCCACGGTTGCCAAGCGCGGCGCAGCGATCATCGACGCACGCGGTTCCTCGTCGGCAGCATCGGCAGCCTCGGCTGCGGTCGATCACATTCGCGACTGGACGCTCGGTACGCCCGACGGCGACTGGGTGTCGATGTCGGTGCCGAGCGACGGCAGCTACGGCGTGCCCGAGGGCATCATCAGCTCGTTTCCCTGCGTCTGCAAGGACGGCAACTACGAGATCGTCCAGGGTCTCGAAATCGGCGAATTTAGCCGTTCGAAGATCGACGCATCGGCAGCCGAGTTGGTCGCCGAGCGTGACGCTGTTGCCGAACTCGGCTTGATCTGATCTGACGTACGTGCACAGTTGCGAATGGGGTCAGGCCCCTTTCGCAACTCTGTGTCCGCCGGGTGCAATTCAGCGCCCGGTGGGCACGTCACGAGACGGTAACTGGGGCCGAAGTCGGTAAGTGGTCGGTTGCCAGCTCGGGAGAACGTCGGCGTACGAGCAGCACGGTGATCCAGGAGCCAATGCAGAGCACCGTGATGCCGATGGAGAACGGTGTTGTCGAGTCACTCACGAATGCGCTCACGATCGTGCCGAGCACGGCGCCTCCTGCCATCCGGATCGCCCCGCCGTAAGCAGACGCGGTGCCAGCCAAGTGGCCAACCGGACCGAGCGCAGCGGTGTTCAGATTTGGCATCAGGAACATGAACGACGACAACGTGAGTGCGAGAACCGGCATGTAGACCCAGATGCTCGGTTGCCCACCGGCCTCGATCGAGATGACGCAGAGCAGCAGGGTGGTCGGGATCAGCAGTGCATAGGCCGCGTTGATGAGTCGATGTACGCCAACCCGCACGACAATGCGGCCGTTGATGATCGCTCCGGCGGCGAAGAGCACGGCGACCAATCCGAAGATCAGCGGAAACTGACTTTTCCGGTCGAACACCTCGCTGATGATGAGCTCGCTGCTCGCAAGGTACGTCGTGAAGACGCCTTGCAAGAAGATCGTCGCGTTGGTGTAGCCCGACGTGACCGGGGTGCGCGCGACCTCGACGTACCCCTTCGTCGTTGAGCGGAAATGCAGCGGTCGCTGGTTCGCTGGGTTGAGCGACTCGCGCATCCGGATGCTCCACAGCATGATCACCACGGCGATGATCGCGCAGAACCAGAAGATGGCGCGCCAAGGGAGAATGGCAATGATGCCAGCACCGATGGTTGGAGCGAGGATCGGTACGAGCATAAAGACGGCCATCACCTGCGACATCGCCTTGGCCATTTGGCTTCCCTCGAAGCGGTCGCGAATGATCGCAGTCGCAACCACCCGTGCGCCGGCCGCGCCAATGCCCCAGATGAAACGGCTCAGAAGGAGCAGCTCGAAGGTTGGGGCCAGTGCCGAACCGGCGGCGCCAGCGATGTAGATGGCGCTGCCGGCGTACAGCACTGGCTTCCGGCCGAAGCAGTCAGCGATTGGCCCCCAGGCGAGTTGAGCGATGGCGAGCCCCATAAAGAAGACCGTGATCACCTGGCCAGCGCGAGGGGACGCTTCGCCGAGGTCAAACGTCGTGCGGATCTCGTCGAAGGCGGGCAACATTGTGTCGATGCCGAGCGCCATCAGCGCCATGATCGCTGACATCAGCGTGAGCAGCTCCCGCTGGCCCATGCGGTACTCCTGCCCTGCCGGAGCGGCGGTGGTACGGGGGGCAGCGAATTCAGTCACTTGCTAACGCTAACGACTCCGTCGGCAAGCGTTGGAGGCGAGCGACGAGGGTCACCCCAGCCGAGGAGAGCCTGCGGACATACCGTGCCTGGCACAGTGTGACCGCTATTTCAAGAACTTGCTCGTGGTGTTGTCGGCCAGCACGTTGCCGCCGGTCTGGCAGGTCGGGCAGTAGTTGACGGTGTAGCTCGAATACTCGACGTCTCGGATGGTGTCGGAACAGACGGGACAGGCCTTGCCCGTGCGACTATGGACGGCACTTGGACGGTCCTTCGACGAACTGATGTCGTCCCTGGTTCGTTCGTAGGCCAGCCCGCCGGCGACGCAATGTTCAATGGCTGCTGCCACCTTGGTGGCACCGACGGTGCCGAGCTGCTTGGTCGTGGCGAATGGTGAGATCTGTGCGGCGTGGCAGATTTCGTTCGAGAGTCGACGGCCGATGCCCGCCACCATCCCCTGATGCCGCAGGAAGCCGTGCACGCGCATTGATTTTGCTGCAAACAACTCAGCCAAGTCGGCCGGGTCAATTCCGGCCGCTTCGGGGCCGAGCTTGGCGAGTGGGAGCGTTGCTTCCAAGTCGGCCGACGGCACACACCACACCCCGGCTCGCCGTTCTTTGCCCTGTTCGATGAGTAGTAACGCTGTCTCGTCGATACCGCCGTCGTCGCGTTCGATGGGTTCGAAGCTGAAGCGGGCTTGGCCACCGCGCGGCTTCGCCGAGAGCTTCGTGTCGGCGAGGAGCCTGCCGCCCTGCATGAGGTGGATCACGAAGTTGATCGGCTCGAAACGCAGAATCAGATACTTGCCGCGGCGGCCAACGCTGAGCAACGGCAGGCCGTAGGCCGCCTCAGGCGCAGGAACGGCGGTCTTGAGCGCCGTGAAGTTGAACGGTGTGAACTTTGTGAGTACACGGCCGGCGAACTGGCGATCGAGTCGCTCGGCGTGTGCCTCGACTTCGGGCATCTCTGGCATGGGCCGAGACTAAGCGAGCCGCCGAAGCAGCCGGCGCGTCACTCGTAGGTCGTGCGTTCTTTCACGCGGGCAAACACTGCGTCGAGTGCCCCGAACACCGCCTGGTTGTCGAGCAACTTCTGCTGGTCGCCCCACAGGCGGATGTGGCCGCTAATGAAGGCTTCCTGTGCGTTGAGCTCGCCGATCGCGACGGCGACTGCGGTATCCCAAACCTGTTCCATCTTGATGTCTTCGGGGTCGGCCACACCCGCGCCGAACGAGGCCGAGCCTTCGCCCACCTGCAAGTGATACGTGATGTCGCCCTCGGGGCCGTCCGACACGACCTGCGTGACGCCGATCGTGTGTGTCGATGAAATGTCCCGGAGGTGTTCGCTTGCTGCCACTTCTGCGGTCAGGGCGTTGATCCAGTCGAGGCTCAGGTATCGCAACACTCCCGTAGTCTGCCTGATGATGTCGGACTTCGCAGCAAACTTCGGCACGGGCGGCCTCCACGACGGCCGACATCCAGGCAGTGTCGAAGAGTGGGTGTTTGCGGCATGGACCGCAGACGCCACCCTTGGGGTGATCTCCGGGCATCGCATTGTCGGTCGGACGGCTTGGTACTGGGCGGCGCTCGCGCGGGCCGGTCGACCGTTGCTCCACATCACCGACTTTGATGTGCCGGTCAGGCTTGCAGACCCGTTCATTGTCAAAGGTGAGGCGATGTGGGCCGAACACATGCGTGAAGCTCCGATGGAACAGTGGACCATCGGCAACGAAACCTACGCGGCATCGCTCGATGACCCCGAGGACGCACTCGGTCGGGGCTACGGCACTCCGACGCCCATTGCTTTCGACCTCGAGTGGTACGCCACGGCAGCTGAGCAGCGCCTCGCCCCGCAGCCCGACATGGCGACCGGTTACGAGCAGGCAGGCGTCGTGCACGGCTCGATCGAGATCCTCGGCGAACCAGCTGTCGAGCTGACAGAGGTACCCGCTTGCCGTTGGCATCGATGGACTACCGGCGACGACATGCCTCTCGGTCAACTGATCTTGCCGGTCGCCGTTGCGCACAGTGGCGTCCGTGCGCCCTTCCGGTTCCCGGACGGCAACGCGAGCGACCTCGTCCTGACCGCTGACGGCTGGCACCGCCGCGCCACCACCTGACCGCCACCACCTGACCGCCGCGACCTGACCGCAAAACGCCGTTTGCGTCGAAGAATCGGGTCGAATGCCAACCGGTCTTTCGACGCAAACGGCACTCAGCGGTCAGGTGTTGGCGTCCACCAGTGGCTGCTCGACGGGTGAATCGGTCAAGGGCTCGTCGTGGTTGATGGACTCTGAACGAGCCCGGCGGATGCGGCGCGTGGCGAGCCAGCCGACTCCGGTGAGGGTGAAGGCAATGGCCAGGAATGGTGCGGTGATCGCAACGATGAAGGCCAGCCCGAACAGCACCCCGACGAAGGCGCTCCAGCCATCGCTGAATGCATCAGCCAGGCCCGGGTCAGCGGGGTCGAGGGCGATTGGTTCGGTGTTCGGTGCCTGGTATTCGAGGTTGACGGTCAAGGTGGAGAGTGCCACGCGATCGTCGACGTTGCGTTTCGCTGCGAGCAGTCGTTCATAGGCAATCTGGCGCTGCGACAGTTGGATCTCGGCGGCAACGAGTGCGTCGAACTCAGTGGTCTCGCTGAGCAACGCTTCCATCCGTTCGACAGATTCGAGAGCCTGGCGGATCTGGATGTCGAGATCAATCAGCCGATCGGTGACGTCGTCGACCGATTGCGACTGATTGCGAATGGTGCCGACACCTTTGAGGTCGGTGACGAGCAGATCGAGGCTTGTCGGGGGAAGCCGGACGACGATCTGGCCGCCGCCAGGGACCGAGCCGTCGT
>JBLIKS010000238.1:0-4832 GCA_047635555.1 Candidatus Azotimanducaceae bacterium | reverse complement strand
TTCCAGGTCGTACTGGCTTGCTGTACTGGCTTGCTGTACCGGGGGATCGCGGTGGCAGACTTTATGGATGGTCGATGTTCGGGTGTATTCGCCAGGGGCGAGCCGCGTCGAAGTGCGGGTTCTCGACGGCGTCACGGTCCCGCTCGAACAGGATGGAAGCGGTTGGGTCGGCTCGGTACAGAGGCATGATCGGTACCAGATCGTCGTCGACGGAGGGCCCGCTCTGGTTGATCCGTACGCCGCTGAGGTGTGGTTCGGCCCGGCCCACACCCGCGACCGTCACGATGCCTGGGCTGTCGCCTCAGCGTGGCCAGAGCCGAGGCCGCAGCGGCCGACAAGCCGACCGCTCATCGTGTCCGAAGCACATGTCCGGGGAATGACGAAACTGCGCGATCGGCCTGATGCTGGCACCTTTGCTGCGCTTGCTGATGAGCTGCCTCGGCTGAGGCTGCTCGGTGTGTCGGTGCTCGAACTGCTTCCCATCCACCAGTTCGATCCGGCGGAACCGAATTACTGGGGGTATATGCCCCTCGCTTTTGGTGCTGTCCACCGGAGTTATGCGCATACAGCTGCACCGGCAGCCGAGCTCGCTGACTTCGTGTCGGCGGCCCACGATGTCGACATTGAGGTCTGGCTCGATGTTGTGCTCAATCACACGACCGAGGAAGACCGCGCCGGGCCGACCTACAACCTGCGCGGCCTCGCCGACCGGGAGTACTACGTGGTCAACGACGACGGCAGCTACGTCGACGATGCGGGTTGCGGCAACATCATTGACGCTGCGTCACCCGTTGCCCAGGAGCTGCTGCTCACGTCGCTCGACCGGCTCGCAAATCTCGGCGTCGACGGCTTCAGATTTGACCTGGCCGCAGTGCTCGCCCGCGACCCCGCATTCATTTGGTCGATCGGCGACTGGGCTGAGCGGCGTGGCGTTCGCCTGATCGCTGAGCCGTGGGATCTCGCTCGTTACCTCGCCGGCCGCGACTTCCCAGACGCACGCTGGGCGCAATGGAACGGCAAGTTCCGTGACGACGTTCGGGGCTTCCTGCGCGGCGAGGGCGGTCTCGTCGGCGCTGTGCTGCAACGGGTGCAGGGCAGCCCCGACCTGTTCGATGCGCCTGGTTCGTCGATCAACATGCTGACGGCCCACGATGGGTTCACGCTGCATGACCTGTTCGCATACGACCGGAAGCACAACGTCGCGAACGGCTGGAACGGCACCGACGGCACCGACGACAACCGGTCATGGAACTGTGGCTGGGAGGGCGACGTCGACGCTCCGGACGGTGTGCTCGTGTTGCGTCGACGCCAGATGCGAAACGCGATGTGCTTGCTGATGCTGAGCCAAGGCACCCCGATGATTGTGGCCGGCGACGAGTTCGCTCGAACGCAGCACGGAAACAACAACCCCTATAACCAGGACAATGAGACATCGTGGATTGATTGGGGGCGCCGGGACGCCTTTGTCGATCATGAGCGATTCGTTCAACGCCTCATCGCCTTCCGGGTGCAGCACCATGTGCTCACGCAGCCCGAGCCCTGGGGGAGCGCCGTGGAATGGTTCGGCGTCGTCGGCGGCCCAGACCTGGGGAGCCACTCGCGTTCGATCGCTTGGCATATCGGAGACCTCTACGTGATGGCGAATATGTGGTGGGAGCCGCTCGACTTCGAGGTGCAGGTTCCCGGCTCGTGGCGGATTGCTCTGGACACGACGGATGAGCAGGGTTTCATTGAGCCAGGCCAGGCTGTCGGTGGGTCACTTCGAGTGGGCCCCCGATCGGTCGTCGTCCTGACGCGGACCGACTGACGCCGTTCGTGTTCGTCGTGCGGTCAGTCGCTGCGCGATAATTTCGCGATGAGTACAGGTGCGAGCCAGAACGTCGGGCAGTTGTTGACCAAGCGGGCTTACCGCGATCCGAATGTCGAAGCGATCTTCGAACCGTCGAGCGATCGCCGCTTCTCGTTTAGGGAACTGAACAGCCGGTCGAACCAGGTCGCAAATGCGCTCATGGATTCAGGCGTGTCGCTCGGTGATCGCGTCGGCCTACTGCTGATGAACGGCGTCGAGTTTGTCGAGTCGTTCTTCGCGGCGGGCAAGGTCGGCGCTGTCAACGTGCCGCTCAACTGGCGCCTCGTCGCCGATGAACTCGAGTTCATCCTCCACGATGCCGGTGTCACGGTGCTGATCTACGGCTCCGACTTCGCCGAGATCGCAGCCGAGCTACGCAGCCGCGGTGACAAGACCGCAATCGCGACCTGGATTCAGGTTGGCGGCGACGTCATCGACGGCGTGGCCGACTACGACGAGTGGATGGGTTCGGCCTCGGCCGACGAACCAGCCCCCGTCGGCGCCGGTGACGACCTGGTCTTCATCATGTACACCAGCGGTACCACCGGATTACCGAAGGGTGTGATGCACTCGCATGACACGGTGCTCTGGTCGATTCTGACGGCGGTTGCAACCGCCGATTTCCAAGCGGGGGATAGGTACCTGATCTCGTTGCCGATGTTCCACGTCGGCGCTCTCAACCCGGTGCTCTGTTGCATGTATGGCGGTTCTTCGGTCACGATCCTGAAGGCGTTCGACCCACTGCAGTCGTGGGAGCTGATTCGCGACGAGAAGATCACGACGACTCTGATGGTGCCGGTGATGCTGCAGTACATGCTTGCTGTGCGGAACCCCGAGATACACGACGCCAGCACGCTGCGCTGGGTGATGAGCGGTGCGGCACCGGTCGCCAAAACGCTGATCGAGCAGTACGACGCACTCGGCATCGAGATTCACCAGGTCTACGGACTGACCGAGACTGGTGGCCCCGCCTGTCTGATCAGCTCAGCCGATGCAATTGCCCGTGCCGGCTCGACCGGTAAGGCGTTCTATTTCACCGAAGTCAAGGTCGTCAACGAAGACGGTGCCGACTGCAAGCCTGGCGAGTCGGGCGAAGTACTGGTGAAGGGCCCGAACATCATGGTCGGATACTGGAACCGCCCGGAGGCCACCGCTGAGGCCATTATTGATGGCTGGCTCCACACGGGCGACGTGGCGACGATCGACGCGGAAGGTTTCGTGACGATTGTCGATCGCGTGAAAGACATGCTGATCTCCGGTGGTGAGAACGTGTATCCCGCCGAAATCGAGAGCGTGTTGCTGGCACATGACAAGATTGCCGATGTCGGCGTCATTGGGATCCCCTCAGAACGGTGGGGCGAATCGCCGCTCGCTGCGATCGTGCCGAGCGACGACTCACTCACTGTTGAAGAAGTCATCGAGTTTTGTAAGGGCAAGCTCGCTCCGTTCAAGTCGGTCAAGGCCGTCGAATTTGTGACCGAACTCCCCCGCAATCCGAGCGGAAAGATACTCAAACGCGAGCTGCGCGATCAGTTCGCTGGCCTGCGCGCCGACTGACACTCGGTTCTGTACTGGGCGGTGCGTGCGCCATCTACTGGCTACTGTCAGCAGATGGATCTTGGAATTGCTGGACGTCGGGCAGCTGTCGCTGCAGGATCATCGGGGCTGGGCCTCGGCACTGCGAAGGCCTTGGCGGCCGAAGGTGTCCACGTGGCGATCTGTGGTCGAGACGAAGCAAGGCTCGAGGCTGCTGCGGTGGCCGTCGGCCACGGCTGCGTCACGATTGTCGCTGACGTGTCGACGCCTGATGGCGCCACCGGATTTGTCGATGCTGCGCGTGTCGCACTCGGTGGCGTCGACATCCTTGTTCCCAATGCGGGCGGCCCGCCCCCGGGCAACTTCGCGTCGACGCCGGTCGAGGCGTACCAGGCCGCGCTCGACCTCAACCTGTTGTCGATTGTCGCCATGTGCAAGGCCGCAGTCCCGACAATGCAGCAGCAGCGGTGGGGTCGCGTCGTGGCCATCACCTCGCTGTCGGTGCGTCAGCCGATGCCGCAGCTGATCCTGTCGAACACGGCACGGGCAGGAGCCACAGCGTTCTTGAAGACGCTGGCGTCGGAAGTGGCTGAAGATGGCGTCACGGTCAACACGGTGCAGCCGGGCGTGCACCGCACGCCTCGCCTCGATGCGCTCTATTCGCCTGATCAGATGGATCAGATGCGGATGGGCGACGCCGACCACTTCGGAGCACACGTGGCTTTCCTGTGCAGCGAACAGGGGACGTTCACGAACGGCGTGCAGCTGCAGATTGACGGCGGCGCCTACGCCGGCTTGCTTTAGTTGGGAGATCGACGGCTGGGTGTCAGGGAACCGTCGACGCGACTGGCTCGATGTTGTCGCCGGAAGCCGAAGAGACAAGCTTGTCGTCGGCGCGGTGGTCGTTGTCTGTGTTGTCTCCGGGATCAGTGGGTTCGTCCACTGAGCGCTGTCCGAGGCGAGCTTCGATCCGGTTCCAGAGCAAGAATGAGCCTCCGACCACGAGCCAGCCAGCGATGGCATCGATGAAGTAGTGCTCGGCAAAGTAGGCGAGAGCGACTGCCATGGTGAGCGGGTACAGAAGCAAGGCGGCTCGGATGTATCGGTTGCGGATTTGGGGCCAAAAGAACACGACGACAAACAATGCAAAAGCCGAGTGCAGCGATGGCATTGCAGCAACTTGGTTTGCCCAATCGCGACCGGTGTCCCACGCTTCGACGAAGCCGTCGAGACCGATGTGGCGCCACCCGTTGCCGGTCGGTCGGCGCAGCGGGGGAAGGGCATTGAGGTCGAGGCCGACGCGGTTTTTGCCCCCGGCGGCCATCCACGGGGGAGCTGTTGGCAGGAGCACGAACATCACGCATGCAACGAAGAGCAGTGTGGCGAAGCGCCGCATGTAGCGGACCCACTGGTCGCGGTTGCGAAGCCAGAGCACGGCGATGACGAC
>JBLIKS010000237.1:0-4845 GCA_047635555.1 Candidatus Azotimanducaceae bacterium | reverse complement strand
TCGATCTCTTTGAAGCCCATGGCAACGAGTTCGGTAAACATCTTGAGCTTGCGGGCTGGGTCCATTGGATCGATCAAGGCCTGGTTGCCGTCGCGCAGATCGACTGAGCACCAGAGCGGTGCCGTGTCGATGACTTGGTCGGGCCAGGTGCGATCGGTGAGCTTGATTGGAATGAACGGCGTGTACTTGTCGAACGGCATCTGCTTCGGCGTGCTGGGTATTGGAGGCATAACTTCTCTCAATGGGAACGTGAGGGTTGATGTGGCGATCGTCGGTCGGGGTGGAAAAAGCAAAAACCCCCCGGCCGGAGGGGCGGAGGGTGCGGGCAGGCGCGGAGAAATGCGGCTGCCCTACATAAGCAGAAGAAAGCTGGCGATGATCGAACGCTGCACAAACGTGATGCTAGCACGGGTGGGCCAGTGTGGGAACCCGCAACTCGACAACAGCATGTGGGTGAAACCGGCTGACGGGTGCTGTGAGCGGTACCCTGACGAGCACAATGACAGAAAATACAGCACGACGCGGAGCGCCTCGTCGCAAGCGGACGCCACGAGACTCTGATGACTCGTCTCGCGATCACGTCAACACATCGAATCTGACAACGGTCAATGTCTTGCCGCCAGTCGAAGCGCCGACAGGTTTTTTCGATCTCGGTGTCCCGGCACGGATTGACGATGGCCTTGCGGCTTGCGGATTTGCCCAGCCATTCAACATTCAAACTGAAGCAATTCCCGTCGCCATGCGCGGCGACGACGTCTGCGGTCGAGCGAAGACCGGATCCGGCAAAACGCTTGCTTTCGGTATTCCGATGCTCGCCCGCATCACCGACAAAGCTGCGCCGACCAGGCCGCTCGGCCTCGTGCTCGTCCCGACACGCGAATTGGCCATTCAGGTCGCCGAGGTACTCCAGCCCGTGGCTCGGCACGCAGGTATGAATGTTCTGCCCGTCTACGGTGGCGCATCTCGACACCACCAGGTCGAGGAGATGGCGAAGGGCATTGAGCTCGTGGTCGCCACGCCGTTGCGCCTCATCGATCTGATCAAGTCCAACGAGGTCAGCCTCGAAGACGTGCAGATTGTCACGCTCGATGAAGCAGATCGCATGGCCGACGACGGTTTTACCCCGCAGGTCGAGTGGATTCTGCGCCATTGCATCAACCGCAACCAGACCATGCTGTTCTCGGCAACGCTCGACGGCGACGTCGGGCACCTTATTCGGGCGTATCAAACCGATCCGGTCACGGTGGCCATCGACGAGGCAACCGACACGGTCGGCAACATGAGCCACCTGTTCCTCGGCATCCACCACATGGATCGTGACAAGGTCATCGGCGCCATCGCTCGAGGCATACCGAAGCTGATCGTGTTCTGTCAGACCAAGCGGCAGTGCGACAAGGCCACTGAGCGGCTCCAAGAACTCGGCATCGACGCTATGGCGATTCACGGTGATCTCCAGCAAAAGACACGTGAGCGCGTGATGCGCTCCTTCGCCGAAGGCAAGCTGCAGATTCTCGTCGCCACCGACGTTGCCGCCCGCGGTATCGACATTGACGACATCGGTGCAGTCATTCATTACGAGCCGGCCAAAGACGTCAAGGACTACCTCCACCGTTCTGGCCGAACAGCTCGCGCTGGCCGTGACGGCTGGGCGATCACGCTGTCTGAGTACAACCAAGTCACCCAGGTTCGCATTCTGCAGCGGATGATGAAGATGGAGCCGACTAAAGCGGTCGACGTGTTCTCGAACGACAAGCGTCTCGAGCAGCTCGAATCTTTCGGCGACGACATCAAAGCGGCCGCCACGCTGGCGCCGTCCATGTCCTGATGCCGATCTGACGAATAGCCGGCTTCTTGCTGGCTCCTAGCTGAGTTCGCGCAATCCGCGCTGGCTCACGTACGTGGTGACCACGCCGATCAGGCTGATCAACGCGGCACCGCTGATTGCTGCGCCTGTACTCGTCCACGTAGCGATGGCACCAAGGATCAGTGCACCGAACGGCATGATGCCGAAGGATGTCAGAGCGTAGAGCCCCATGACGCGGCCCATCAGCGGCTGCGGCGTGTTGGCCTGGATGAGCCCCTGGTTCATGTTGATGTAGAACCCGCCAGCCAGGCCCATAAAGAAGGCGAGGACCAGAACCTGCCAGAAGTCGGTGGTGCGACCGGTCAGAATGGTGATGGTCGAACCGCAGATCAGTGCACGCTGGAAGGCTGCGCCTTTCTGTTTCATATCGCCCTTGCGCATCACCACGACGGAGCTGATTGCGATGCCAATGCCCATCAGCGCGAATGGCAGGGCGGCATCGCCAGCGGTTCGACCCAGACCGTCTTTCACGTGGGCCTGCAGCGTGACCATGATCGCAGGGTTGACAGTGAGGCTGGCCATGACCAGCAGGCCGAACAGGACCCGCAGGTTGGCGTCGCCGAGGACGTGACGAAGGGCCTCTTTCATGTCGGCAATGATTGGTCGCTTCGGCCGCAGGTCAACGTGCGGCGGAACCTCGAGCCGCAAAAGGAAGATGACACCGGCGAACATCAGGCCGGCCTGGAACCAGAATGCTCCGTCGAACCCGTACTGGTCACCAACGACCTTGGCGAGCACCGGCCCAAGGATCAGCGACAGCGTCATTGCAATGGCGTTCACCGCAATCGCGCTGAACAGCTGTTCCTTTGCCACAAGCACAGGGATGAGGGACGAACGGACTGGCTGGCCGATGGCTGAAGCGGCACCGGCAAATAAGGTCATCACGATGACCCAGCCGAACGAGATCGTGTCGGCACGAACCAACAGCGCTGTTGCAGCCATCACGGCGCCACCGGTGACCTGGGTCCAGATCAGCATCCGTCGGCGGTCCCATCGGTCGGCCCAGGCGCCAGCCTGCAGGACGAGTAACGCTGCCGGGAGTCCAAGCGTGAACACCACAATGCCCTGATCGCTTTCGCTCCGGTTCATGCCGTCGAGGACCAGCCACCCGAAGACGAACCGTTGCGCGTTGGAGACGAGGAAAAAGGAGACGTTGTTGAGCCACAGCAGCCGGAAGGGCCGAACAGTGATGGCATTCGCAGGCTGCTGGCTCTCTGTTTGTACAGCGGTCACCCAGTGACCCTGTCAGATCCGCGGGACCTGATCGTTAGTTGGGGCGGGCGACGAAGACCGGAATGGTGCGGTCAGTTTTCTCGGCGTACTGGGCGTAGGTCGGGAAGACCTCGACTGCTCGGTCCCACCACGCCTGGCGCTCGTCGCCTTCGACGATGGAGGTTGTGTAGTCGGCGGGTGCTGGGCCATCCTGGATCTCGCAGAGCGGTTCGGCAACGAGATTGTGGAACCACGACGGGTTTTGCGGGGCGCCGCCGATCGACGCGACGAGTGCGTACTCGCCTTTGTGCTCGACACGCATCAGTGCGAACTTGCGAACGTTGCCGCTGCTTGCACCTTTGGTGGTGACGACGATGATGGGGATTCCGGTCTCGCGCAGCGTGTTTGCTTCGCGGCCGTTTGTGGCCTCGTAGGTGTCGACCTGTTCGCGGACCCAGTCCATGGTGCTCGGAACGTATTCTCCAGTCAAAGGCATGACACCGAGCGTAGACGAGCACGTCAGGTCCGCATGAGGTGGGAGACGTTCGAGGATCGGTCGAGATGGGTAGCGTCTCGCAGCGTGAAGTTCCAGCGTCTGCTCGCCATGTCCGCATCGATCGTGTTCTTGGTCGCAGGCTGTGGCGGAAGCGAGTCCGGACCGGATGCTGCTCCGGACCCGACCGCTTCGATTGTGTCCACCACGGTCTCCGAGCGCGCAGCAGGAGACGCTGGTGACATCGTGCAGACCTGTACGGAATTGAAGATCGTCCAAGACCTGTCGGATCAGACCACGGCGTCGACGAACGAGATCCTGCAGCGAGTCGCCGAAGACCCGGGAGGCACGTCGGAGGCTGACACCATTGCTGCATTTGCCACGCTCGCCGGCGAGATCGAGGAACTACTCCCGGAAACGTTGGCGGCTTACGATCGTGCTGCTGCCGTTGCCCCATTGGGCATTGATGACGAGATCCGTGCGGTGGCCGACGGTACGGCACGGCTGACGCCGGCACTCGCCGAGGCATTCACCAAGATCCAGACTGCCGACGACCTGGCGAACATCCAGGGGATCTTCGCCGAACCGGAGTTGCAGGACGCAGCAACCGACGCAGGGATCGCATCGCTGCGGCTCGACAACTTCACCAATCCCAACTGTGGGTTCCAGTTTTCCAACAGCTGAGAAGGTGTGGTGAGCGCTGCGTGGCGAGTGGACAGCGCTGAGTCAGGCGATCGCGAACACGTCGCCGAGGCGAACGATGCCACCTTGGACCACGCTGGCCGTGATCCCAGCTCGCTGACGAAGAGCGGCTTGGGCACCGTCGCCGAAGATCTCATCCATCAGGTTGCACGGCGCGCAGTCACGCCAGACGGCAAGCTCGACCTCACCAATGGTGAATCGCGTCCCGTGGGTGCGCGGGAGCTCGTCGAGGTCGACGACGATGTTGCGACGAGTCTGCAGCCCGTTGAACTGCTCAATACCGAAATCGGCGGCAGCTTGGGCGAGCTCGCCGGTACACACGACCGAAACGGCTCGCTTCTTGCCGGCGTGACGGTCGCCTTCGATTCCAATGTTGGTGAGGAGCGTCAGCGCGTCATGCTCGGCGATCGCGGCGCCATACGACGACGCGCTTCCGAGTGCGAGAACGGTGCGATTGGCCACAAGATCCGACCGTAGCGGTCACACTGTGCCAGGCATGGTGTGACCAATACCTTTGGCCTGCGCGCGTCGAGGCTTATCGAGGCAGCAGCAGGCCCTCTGTGCTGACAGAATC
>JBLIKS010000236.1:0-4846 GCA_047635555.1 Candidatus Azotimanducaceae bacterium | reverse complement strand
GCAGGCGCTGTTCCGTCACTCCCCTACGCAACCCAAACAACACAGTTCATCGGCTGAAAGTCCGGCCAGCACGCTTCGTATTCAGTGCACGTGGGTGAGCTGAATGCTCGCCCAACCTGCATCAATGGTGGTGTGTTCGACCTGCATCGGCGCAAGCGCGTCGATGACGTGCTGGTGATCGTTGCCGAGAATGCCGCTGACGATCAGCACCCCGTCAGCTGCCGTCAGACGACGCAAATCGACCGCCATTGAAACGAGCACCGGAGCAAGGATGTTGGCCACGACCACGTCGTACGGCCCCGAGATCGTCGCAAGCTCGGCCATGTCGACCTCGATCTGGTCAATCACGCCGTTGAGCTGGGCATTTGCGACTGTGGCCTCGACGGCGCCGGCAGAAATGTCGGTGGAACGGATCGTTGTGACACCACGCTGAGCTGCAACGATCCCCAGCACGCCCGAGCCACAACCAACGTCGAGGACACTCGATACATGGTGACCTGCCAGGTAATCGGTGAGCGTACCCAACGACAGCCGTGTGGTCGGGTGGTCGCCCAACCCGAATGAGCTGGCTGGCTCGATCAACGTGACAAGGACGCCAGCGTCGGCGTCGAGCTTGTCGGCCTGCCACTGCGGAACGACGACCCCAGTTTTGCCGTACCAGGTGGGCCCAACGTGCTCCCGCCACGTCTCGACCGGAGTCACGACATCGGCGGTGCGCCAGGTCCAGGTTGGGTCGAGCCGGTCGACCGCGCGCCGAATCGATTCCTCGGTTGCACCAACCGACGTCCACAGTTCGACCTTTCCATCGACGACCTGACCGATACCGACGGCCTCAACGCCGAGTTGCCACAGTCGATCTGCTGCAAGCTCCTCGTCGCTTTCGGGAACTGTCACATGGAACGTTTTGTTCGTCACGAGCGCATTCTTGCTGGCAAATCGGCCCGACCGGACGCCCTGCGTTAATCGAGACGGCGCAGGCTGGTCTTGTAGATCTCAATGCGTTCCTTGTAGGAGGACGACGCGAGTTTGATGTCTTCGATTCGTGCACGATCAAGCTTGATCTGCGCGGGCGACCCGACCGCCATAGCTCCAGACGGAACCTCGACGTCCTGCAGCACAACCGAGTTCGCCGCCACAATCGAGCCGGAACGGATGATCGAACGATGCAGTACCTGAGCGTGATTGCCAATCAAGACATCGTTCTCGACGGTGCACCCCTCGAGATGGATGCCGTGGCCGAGAACGCAATCGTTACCAACAATCGTTGGCCAGTACGGCGTCGTGTGGATCACCGATGTGTCTTGAACGCTGGTCCCGGAGCCAATCTCGATGTGACCACCGTCGCCCCTCAAGACGGCGCACGGCCACACCGACGAGTACGGGCCAATCCTCACGTCACCGATGATCACCGCGTCAGGGTGAATGAACGCATCGCTGCTGATTGTCGGTACAAGATCACCAAGTGCGTAGATCGCCATGCGCGAACCGTAGGCCAATCGACATCTGCGCACCGAAGCGGATCAGGTTGCCGCTATCTTGAAACGACTATGCCCCGCAGGATTGACATCGAACTAACAAGCGCGAGCTCGGACGGTTCTTGGACATGGCGTGCAGCCGGAGCCCTCAAGCCGAAAGGCACCGTGGACGGTTCAATCCTCCACGATGGCGCCTCAGTCGGTGACGTCGTGAAGGTCGAGGCCGAGCAGATGCTCGATGGGATGGAAATCCTGTCGGTCGTCAAGTCGCGCGACAAGAACGAGAGTCGTGGCCTCATGGAGTTGCTGCCCGACGACAAACCCTTCGAGGCCGTCATCGAAACGAAAGCCAAACGCGGCCGAGGCGAGCGCAGCGGCGGTAACGACCGTGAAGGCCGCGGCCGAGGCCGCGACGGCGACGACCGTGGTGGGCGCCCCGCCCGAGACGGCGACAAGCGCGGCAGTGGCCGCGACGCCAACAAGAGCGGCAGTGGCCGCGACGCCGACAAGCGTGAGCGGTCCGACCGCCCGAAGAAGCCGCATTTCGAGGCACCTCCCGAGGTTCCTCAGCGCCCGAAGCCAAAGCGCCTTCGCCCGGGCAAGGCCCGTACCCAGGAAGTCCTGGCGTCGGTGCCTGAAGAGCAGCGTCCCATCGCCGAGCTCGCGCTCCAGGGCATGGGAGCTGTGCGCACCCGGGTCAAGGAAGAGAACACCAAGCTGAAGGCTGACGGGAAACCGGAAATGCCCGAGTCCAGCGTCACCAAGATGGCTGAGGACATGCTGCCCAAGCTGCGTGTCGCTGATTGGCTCGACCGAGCCGAGGCCGCTCAACGCCAGATGCAGCACCTCGATCTGCGCGATCTGCGCAGCGTGGTTGCCGCAAGCGCCGATCCAATGGTTGCTCGTGACGAGTCGACACGTGTCATTGCCGACGAACTCAAAGCGTCCCTGGTCACTAAGCAGTCCGAAGAGATGACGAACTGGCTCGAAGACGTCGACACGGCGCTCACGGTCGGCCGAGTCATTCGTGCGCTGCGACTCTCGTCGCAGCCTCCGAAGGCTGGCGTTATGTTCCCGCCACAGCTCGCCAAGCGTCTCGGCGAAGCGGCAACCAACTCGTTGCTTCCTGAAGACTCAGGCGACCGCTGGTCGGCTGTTCTCGAAGCCGCTGCCTTCTCCCCCGTTCGCGCCCTTGTCACACCAACGGTTGCGCCGACCACCATCGACGACGAACTCAAAAAGACGACACTGCGCCTCGGCCCACTGTTGCCACAGATCGCTGCCTTGCTCGGAATTGAAATCCCTGCCAGCACCAAGCGGCCCAAGCCGCTTCGCCCAACAAGCCGCAAAGAACAGAAGAAGGTTCGCGACGACAAGCGCGAGTCCGGCTCAGGCGAGCGCAGTAGCCGTGACGGTGGCGCACGTGACGGTGGCGCACGCGACGGCGCTGGCCGCGGACGCGACGGTGCCCGCGAGGGTGGCGGACGCGACGATCGTGGCGGCCGAGGCCGTGACGATCGTGGCGGACGAGGCAAGCCGAGCGGTCCAAGAGACCGTCCCAAGGGCATGCGTGACGTTGCTGAAGTGATGGCCGCTCAACGTGCAGCCGAAGCAGCCGAAGCAGCAGCGGTCGAAGCAGCAGCAGCAGCCGCCGCCGAAGCAGCAGCAGCCGAAGCAGAGGCCACCGCCCCTGCTGACGCACCCGCTGAAAGCGCTTCGACCGAGGCCGCATCGACCGGCGAGGCCACGGAGGTTACAAACTCTGAGGCCTCCGAACCGGACGCCTCGACCGACGAGGCCACCAGCGCACCCGCCGAGGCAGAGGCTGCTCCCGAAGCGACTGACGCCCCTACCGACGACACCGACACCGACAACAGCTGATCGTTGACGGCGGGTTGGCCTCAGGGCCAACCCGCCGAATACGCTTGGTTGCCATGTCAGACATCGTCACCTACGAAGCCACCGGCCGCATTGCGGTCATCACGCTCAATCGCCCCGAAGCACGCAACGCCGTGAACGGAGATGTCGCCGAAGGGCTCGAAGCGGCCATCGACCTACTCGAAGGCGACGATGACGTCTGGGTTGGGATCATCCAGGCCAACACCGAGGGGCAGTCCCGGCCGGTGTTCTGCGCAGGAGCCGACCTGAAGGCGATCAACTCGGGCGAAGGTGCTCGTCTCAATACCAAGCGGGGAGGCTTTGCCGGCTTCGTTTACCGTGAGCGCCGCAAGCCAATCATCGCCGCAGTCGACGGACTTGCGACCGCCGGCGGCTGTGAGATCGTCCTCGCTGCCGACCTCGTCGTGGCGAGTACACAGTCAGCCTTCGGGCTTGCCGAAGTGAAGCGGAACCTCGTCGCGGGTGCCGGTGGCCTCTTCAGACTTCCCCGGGCCATCGGTCAGGCGGCAGCAATGGAAGCAATCCTCACGGGCGAACCCATTCCGGCAGAGCGGGCCTTCAGCCTCGGGTTGGTGTCGCGTCTGACCGAACCGGGTGGCGCGCTCGCCGAGGCCACCAAGCTCGCAGAGCAGATCAGCCAATCAGCCCCAATGGCGGTGTTCGAGAGTCGCAAGATCGTGCAGGCCGCCGCCTACGAGAGTGATGAGACGTTGATCAAAATGACCAACGATGCCTTGCGTAACGTGATGGCGTCCGAGGATCTCAAAGAAGGCCTCACCGCGTTCATCGAAAAGCGTCCGCCAAACTGGCAGGGCCGCTGAACCGCCAACTCCACCGCCAAATCACCGGACAGTTGGCGGCGTGTGGGGGCGGCAGCCTGAGCGTCGCTGGTTAGAGCGGCTTGTACGTCGTGATCAACCGAGCGACGATACCGGCGCGCTCATAGAGATTCTTCGTGTGTCGGTCGCCGGGTAAAGCTTGGCCTTCCACGGCCACGGCACCGCGTTCGCGGGCGCCCGCGATTGCAGCAGCGAGCAGCGCATCGCCGAAACCGAGTTCTCGAGCTTCGGGGGTGACCCAGACCTGATCGACTCGGATGATCGAATCTGATCCGAGCAGAGCAACCATGTACCCGACGACAACGTTGCCCATATGGCCAACCCAGACGTCATCAGTGTCGCAACGGTCAACCCATTGCTCGCCAATCTCGCGGTGTTCAATCAGCCAACGTTCGCCACCACGCTGGCCGTCGAGCGCCGCTCGGGCCTCTCGTTCGAGCAGTTTGAGCTGTGCGACGTCGTCGGCATCGTGACGATCCGCTCGGCGAACAGTCGGATCGATCACAGAGTCATGCCTTACGGAGTTGGTCGAGTTTGCCGAGGACGGTCCGACGGTGACGCCCGGCTGTCTCGTACAGCTCAATGCTGTCACGTTCCAACTGGGTCAGGCCTTCGAGCTTGCTGACGATATGT